>CACJCK010000009.1 GCA_902591865.1 uncultured Prochlorococcus sp. | reverse complement strand
GTATGAGTCAACAAGTTTTTTATTAGAAAGCAACTAAACTCTTATGCTCTTTTCGAGCTGATTTTAAACTTTAGAAACTCCTTAAATTAAATTTAACTTTAGAGATAGATTTTTAAATTAGTTATCACTTTTATGTTGTGTCTGATTTTAACGAAGTTGTTTCAAGAAGAAAATTTCTTCAGGGTTCATTTGCTATAGGAATAGGTGCTTTTGCTGCTGCCACTATTCCAAGCAAAGCAATTGGATTTGGTTCAGACTTTAATGGCATTAGTTTTACACCTTTAGCAGCCAATAGTAAAGATACAATTACTGTCCCAAAAGGTTTTAGTTGGCATACGGTTGCAGCTTGGGGTGATCCATTATGGAGCGGAGCCCCTGAATTTGATCAGCAAACAAGAGGAACTGGGGAGTCGCAAGAACTATCATTTGGAGATAACAATGATGGAATGAGTCTTTTTGAGGTTAATGGCAAGTCAGTACTTGCAGTCAATAATGAATACTGTAATAGAAAAATAATTTATGGTAACCGTGCTAGTGGGCTTCCTGAAACACCTGATGATGTTAGAAAAGGCATGGCTGCACATGGAGTATCGATTTTTGAAGTTGCACAAAAAGGTAGGAAGTGGGAAATAGTTAAAGATTCTCTTTATAACAGAAAAATTACTGCAGATACGAAAGTGGCTATAGACGGACCGGCTGCAGGTCATCCATTACTTAAAACAGATGAGGATCAAACAGGCAAATTAGCAAGAGGTACATTTAATAATTGTGGTAATGGCAGAACTCCCTGGGGAACTTATTTAGCTTGTGAAGAGAATTTTCACGGTTATTTCTCATCTCCATCAGACCCTAATGCAAATCTGTCAGCAGATTTGAAAAGATATGGGGTTAAAACTAAAGATTGGGGTTACAACTGGGTTATGAATCAGGATAGATTTGATGTTGTAAAAAATCCGAATGAAATTAATAGGCATGGTTATATTACTGAAATTGATCCCTCTAAGCCACAATCAATGCCAAGGAAACAGACGGCAATGGGTAGATTTAAACATGAAAACTGTGAAGTTGTTATCTCCAAGAATGGTCAAGTTGTTGCCTATATGGGAGATGATGAAAGAGGAGAGCATCTATACAAATTCGTTTCAAAAGGAAAGTACATAAAAGGAGCTGCATCAAATTATGATCTATTAACGGAAGGTGATTTATTTGTGGCGATTTTTAATGAGAATGGAACCGGGAGATGGGTTAATTTAAAAGAATCGGGAATGAGCGATTCAGATATTAGTATTTTCACAAGGATGGCGGCAACCCAAGTTGGTGCAACAACTATGGATCGACCTGAATGGGTGGCTGCAAATCCTAATAAAGTGGAGGCGTATTGTGCCTTAACTAATAATAAAAATAGAGGTGTTAAACCTAATCAACCTGTTAATGCAGTTAACCCAAGAGTCGAAAATCCATATGGTCAAATAGTTCGATGGACTCCTGACAATAATGAACATGCCGCTGACGGGTTTAAATGGGATTTATTTGCAATGGCTGGTAATCCTGTTGTTGGTGAAGGTTTAATGAAGGGCTCTGAAAATATTACGAAGGATAATATGTTTAATTCACCTGATGGAATCGCATTTGATTCAAAAGGTAACTTATGGATACAAACTGATGGTAAATATACTAATCAAGGAGCCTTTGAAGGAATGGGTAATAACCAAATGTTATGCGCAAATCCTAGGACAGGTAAAATTGACAGATTTTTAGTAGGTCCTAAAGAGTGTGAAATCACTGGTATCACATGGAGTAGTGATAAAAAGACTATGTTTGTAGGAGTCCAGCATCCAGGTGAAAATAATCCTGACAAATGTCACTTTCCTGATGGTGGGAGCTCAGTACCCAGATCGGCTATTGTTGCAATCAGCAGAAATGATGGCAAAACAATTGGCTGAGGATAGGTACTTTACCTGAAATTTGACTTTAGCAATAGAAAACGACAAGTTTCTTTCCTTATTTTGTAAAAATTTTTATTTATTTTGATATATTAATTCTGGGTTATAAGAATGAACAAATAACATTGGCTCTTCATTATCTACATCAGTAACTATGTGAAATTTATTATCATCATAATTTACTGCTATTCCTCCAGCCCAATTCATGTAGGGGATTTTATATTGATTAATAATTGTATTTGAATCCCAATCATAAATATAGATTTCCCTATTTAAACCACTCAATATCCAGATTTTTTTATTTAATACATCATAATCGAGCCCACTAATATCAAAACTATTTAATTGATTTTCATAGTTGGAGAACTTTTCAATTTTTCTAAAACTAAGTATTTTATTTAATTCACCGTTAATTTTTATTAGCATTGCTGGAAAATCTTGTTTTGCAACAATATATGTTTCCTCTTCTGGTAAAAAAGTTATTGCCTCTAGTCCATGACTTTTATTTAAGGTCTGCAATTTAAAGAATTTTTTTATAAGTGAAAAATTCTTCATTTCACTTAATAAGTAGTTTTTATATTTTCCGCTATCCAATTCAACAGTAACTACTTTAGGATATTGAGATTCTATTACAGCTACTAAAAGATTACGTTTTTTATTCAAGGTAATACCTTCACTTTCATCGAGAGGAGAATTAATTGTTTTTTTTCGATTTATATCTCCTTTAAGATCTAAATTAAACAATTTGGAAGTGTCGTCACTAACCGTCCAAAGAGACTTTTTATCTACATCAAAAACTAAACCTGAAGGTTCATCAAATTCTAAGTCAACATTGGCTATTGCTCTTTGACTAATAAAATTAATATGAGGAGTATCTAATCTATCTTTGATTTGTATATTTGCATTAACAGAATTAGGTAAAGCGATAGTAGCTATTAGTGGAAATAGTAAGCGTTTCATGGTTGTATTAGAGAGTTGTTTTCGCAGACCCATCCACTTGGTAAAGATATTGGACAACCGCTGATATTGCTTGCTGTAATATCTCTCAGGTCGGCACCACTCAACTCGGCACCACTCAGGTTGGCACTATCTAGGTCGGCACGTTTCAGAATTGCACCACTGAGGTCAGCACCACTCAAGTCGACACCCATCAAGTCGGAAATAGCTAGGTTGGCGCCATTTAGCTTTGCACCACTAAGGTTGGCACCACTCAGGTCGGCACTTCTAAGGTTTATAAAACTCAGGTTGGCATCACTCAGGTCGGCACCACTCAGACTGGCACGAAACAGGTTTGTATGAGCCAAGTTCCCACCTGGTCTTATCTCACTTTCTTTAGGCTCTAGATGATCAGCAAAAGATACTTTTGGTGTAATTGTAAGAGCAAGTACGCCTGCGATTGCTAATGCTTTTTTCATTAATATTTACCTGCTAATCCCATAATGACAAATCTGAATCTCCTGTAGATCTTTGCATCCAATGGATTTTCCAAATACCATCAATCTTTTTGAAGATGGAGGTGACAGTTGGCAGATCATCATTTGGTGTTCCTTTGTAAGAGAATTTCGCCCCAAGTGTAAAAACACACATTGCTACATCAGCAGAGAGAAATTCAAACTTATGAATTTTTGTAATTTCCGCTTTTTCCTGAACCACATCGCCAGAACTCATCATTTCCTCGAATCCCTTTGCACTTATTGGATTCCCACTAGGCCTTATAAATAGAAAATCTGAAGTAGCGTTATTCACAAAAAATGAGCCCATTTTTTCTGGCGTAGCTAGCTCATACAACATTGACTCAATTGTTTCTCTATCAGTCATAAAAAAATGGGCGCGTTACTATTCAACCTACTTCGAATTTGTAAAGGAAAAATTAATTTATTTTGAATTCCTAAATAAAAAAAGGAGCTAATTACCCCTTATTGTAGATCGACTGTCAATTATTAAGCCGTGGCTCTTTCTCTAGCTCTTTTAAATGCGTTAGTAGTACTTGCTTTTGAAGCATAAGGATAAGCCCTGTGATGAGCTTCCAGAGTATGCCCCATGCTCATAGAAACAGAACCAGAATCAATCCCTAAAACATGGGCTCTTAATGAATAAGAGTGTCTAAAACTGTAAGCAACAATATTCATTCCCTGAGTTTCTTTCATCATCTTTTTAAGGCTTTTCCAACTTTCTTTTCTCTGAAGATATGTATTACAGGCTTCTCCATCTACTCGATCTGGTAAAGGTAAAGTATTGGTTTTGAACCTATTAATTAAATTCCATTCTTGTTCTTTTCCTTCATCATCTATTAGTGGTAATGGTTCAACTCTTCTAGGTTCAGTAATACCACCGCCACTCTTTTTCCTGTATTCACACCACCAATAAAAATCCTTAGTTACTGGGTCTTTCTTTACTTTTAAATAACCAACTTCAATAGGTCTTAAACCTAGTTCAGCCATTAATCTAAATGCGTTTAACCATTTTTCAGCAGCTTCGGCATCTCTCTGGAAAGAACTATTAATTGGCAAAGTTTCTAAGAAATTTATAATTTGTTGGTCATCTTCAAAATGATCTCCTTCTCTATTGATTTTCTCTTGTGGTTTAGCTTCTCCAATATGTGGCTTTAAGTCGGTTGGTGGATTCCATATATCTGCAATACCTTCTCTAGTAACTGCATGGGTAAGGAATTGTTTTATTGCTCTAGCTCTCATTTGCCTGGTTCTACTACCAGCAGTCCAATCTTTTACACACATATCAATTAGATCAGCAGGGTTCATAGGTGGAGTTTTACTACCCATTAATTCAACAGCCATTTCACAAGCTGGTTTGTATTGCTTATTGAAGGTGGCTTCTGTTGTTGCCTTACCAAAATTCAATTTTTGATATTTAAAGTTTTTCAATATATATGCCCAATCTTTTCCCTTCTTTGGTGCTTTGCCTTGAGCTAAATCAGCAGCAGCTTTAAGACTATGCCCTTCAGCAATAAATTTATAAATATTTCTAATTCTTGTATAAGCATCTCCCTTAGTTTCTTTTGACCAACTAAAAGGAATAGTTGTTGTCTGGCTAGTACCATTCTTGCGGTATTTAACTTCTATATTCCCTTGCCTATTACTACTAACAGTTAGTCCAGAACCTTTTTGAATGTGCCTGACATCTTCTTTAAATTCTGTTTCCCAGTTGGCTGTAAAAAATGATTTTCCCATAACAAATATTTCAATTAGCCGACAAATCGCCGACAAATATATTCTAGTTTGTCATGTCAAATCCTGCAATACCCCGCAACTATTTAGTTATGGTCTGTAGACATAGTGCCCAACTGGGCTTGTTAAGTGCTTTGGGAGCACTAGGTCGCAGGTTCGAATCCTATCGCCCCCGACCATTTAAAACCAATTCATACCAGCGAGTTACCCAGACTCGCTTTTTTGTTAGAAAATCTTTCCTCAGCAACCGCGGACTAATTGCTGACAAACTCGTATTATGAGTTTTTAATTAGCTAGCTTAATTTCACTGAAATATCATTGAAACCCGTATTTTTTCGTAGTTATAGTTATCTTTATTTTTTTAAATCTGAGGTATAAGCAAATCAGTAGAGACTCTTCACCTAAAAATTCGCAAATATCTGAAGTCCAAAATAGTTCTTATAAAGGAAAATTAAAGACTTGAGATAAAGATCTTTAAACAAAAACTATTAATAAAACAATTAATCCCAAAAATAACGGATACCTATCAGAACGAATTTAGAAATATTATTTAAGTCTTTTCTTGAAAGTAATAACAAAGGTAAAGACCCACAAAAAATTTAACCGAGGCTGTAGAACATAAAAAAAATGAAAATTGGGAAATGGCTTTTAAAGCTCTGCACTAAGCCTACGAAAAAATGAAATATAGTGAAATCGATTATGGCATAGATAAATTCTTAAGACTACCAATGTACTTACATACTGCAGAAAAGAAAGATATCGAATGGAAGATACTAAATAACTATTTAAGAGGTAAATATCCAATAATTAAAAGGAGAAAAAAAATCTATTTCAACGAGTTATAGAGCAACTATAAATAAACGACAAAATGAGGGTGGTTTCGGAAGGTGAGAAAAAATGCACTCAATCTCTTTTATTTTTCTGTGAAGTGCAATATTTGAATATCCAGAATCTAAAAGAAATTTCAAAATGGAACTATGATTCTAGATAGACAAAGTCTTTTCACAAAAAAAGACTAGATGAAGCATCATCACTAAAGAAAATATCAGAACTATTGAAACCTTAACTTAAAAAAGCAAAGCTATCTTGTCCAAAAAAAAAATGCAAAACAAATGTTAAGTATTTCCAAAAAAAATATTAATCCTATTATTGGATCTAATGAAGTAAGGAACTTCGTAACTGTAATAATAAAAAACTGTCTCAGTTAATAACAACATTCCTTGAAGATTTAAATTTACAACAAAAAGTCTTTAATAAATTATCTAATTCTGATAATTAGATTTTTTAAATTTTTGAAAAAAGAAAGGGAAAAATATTATGGTTAAATTTCTACAGATTATTTAAAATTTAAAAAAATAAATTTAGGCAAAGGATGAATAGTTTTTTACTTTTTTTAACTGGGGTATTTTCGGGAATATTTGCTGGTTTCTTTTTGACTAAATCTTTCTGGAAAACAAATAGAGAAACCGAATTGAATATCAAGTTAAAATCTCAAGAAAAACTTGAAAATGATTTGAAAACACAATTTGAAATCTTAAGTTCAAGAATGCTTAAAGAATCAAGGGAGGAATTAATAAAAGCAACAAAAGCAAATGTTTCTGAACCTTTCAACCAACAAGTAGATAAGTTAGCCAAACAAGTAAAAACTCTTAACGATGAATCGAGAGAAAAATTATCGGTCTTGTCTACCACTACTAAAGATTTGAAGACAAAGAATGAGGATGTTGAAAGTGCCGCTAAAGAATTAGCGAATGCTTTACGCAATCCAAACATAAAAGGAAAGTGGGGGGAGGTGACACTTAAAAGAACTATGGAATATGTAGGTCTTAATAGGTATTGTGATTTTGATGAGCAGGTAACATTAAAAACAAATGATGGGACTTATAGGCCCGATTGTGTAATAACAATTCCTGGTGAAAGATTATTTATTATTGATTCCAAAGCTCCTCTCGATAGTTATCAGGATGCTTTAAAAGCGAGGGATGAACGGACTTATAAATTGGCTTTAGATAATCATGTTAAAAAAGTTCAAGGACATATTAATGAGCTTTCTAAAAAGAAATATTCAAATAATAAGACTAATAAAGGAGTCGTATTAGATGGTGTAATTATGTTCATTCCAATTGAAGGTGCATTGGCAATGGCATTAGCTCATGATGAAAAATTATTAGAATATGCTTTTGAAAAAAAAATAATTCTCACTTTCCCAACAAGTTTCCTTGCCATTTTACAAAATCTTTCTATGAATATTGAACAAGCAAATTTAACAAGGGGTATTCAAGAAGCATCAAACAAAGCAGGAGAATTAAATAATGCTTTAGAAGCTTTTTTAAAGAGATTTAATGATATTGGTTTAAAAATAAAACAAACAGCCTCGATTTATAATGAAGCTCATAATAAATTGAAAACGACTATTAAAAAAGGAGAGCAATTTGCAGAATTGACTGCTAAAAAAACAAGTCTTTCATTATCTGAAGAAATTTCTGAAAATAAAATAAAGCAATTTGATATTTAATAATTTTAAATCTATTTATTTCTAAGAATTTAAATAAAGAAAGAATTGCGGACAAATTGCGGAAAAATATTGCTTAATTTGTCATGACAAACTTCGCAGAAGTAAGCAAAAAAATAGTCATAGCGCAGAAACCTGGTGATGCTAGTATGATGTGCATTGTTTTGGGAGCACTAGCTCGCAGGTTGGAATCCTTTCGCAGAGATTGACTGCTGACTATTCTTAAAATTTTGCGTTAAAGGAATGGGCGAGGATTTCTATAGCTTTAAATAACTTTGGTGGATGTCTAGCCCATATTATGATAAGAAATTCTCAATGAAATAATTTTTATATTCTGAGATTTCCTAAATATTTTCAATGTTGGATTAGAATAAGACTTATAAAAAATATTTTTTTATTTTTTGGACATTGAAACTTTTACACAAAAATTTGAATCCTACAGTGGATTAGTTTTAGTTTTTTTTATTGCGGTACACCTTGCCGGGATTTTTTTTGCTGGAATTAATCCTGATAATTTTGAAACATACGCGTCTAATTTACATTCAAATATATTTTTGCCTTATTTTGAAATAGTACTTGCTTCAACATTTTTAATTCATATTTTTCTAACTTTAAAAAAAGTTCTAAAAAATAGATCAAGTGGTAATAAAGCAATAATAAAGACTAGGAGAAATGATTATCTAGGAGTACTTGCATCTAAAATTCAACCTTTAACAGGGATAATATTGGCTTCTTTTTTAATAATTCATATATTGCAATTGAGATTCCCTAGACCAATCGATAACTTGGAGTTAACTTTTCTAAAAAATAAATTAGAAGGTGGTCATATTTTAGTTCTTTATTCTTTAGCGTCTGTCTCACTTTTTTTTCATATGGTACAAGGTATAGAATCAGGTCATAGAAGTTTAGGTATCCTAAATCAAAGTAATTCGTTAAATATAAGATACATAAGTAGATTTATATCTACATTTATTGGGATTTCTTATCTAGTAATGACTTTTTACTTAAGATTTAGGTAATAACATGAACAACTTTACTAATCCAAATTTACCAACTGGAGAAGTGGAAGGAGGGTGGCAAAAAACAGTTAAGAACCTATCAAATCTTACTCCTGAAAAGAAAAATAAATTCGAAATTATTATTGTAGGATGCGGCTTATCAGGAAGTTCTGCAGCAGCTACTCTCGCTGAGGAAGGATTTAAGATTAAATTGCTTACTTATCATGATAGTCCCAGGAGAGCTCACTCAGTATCAGCCCAAGGAGGTATAAATGCGGCAAGATCATTATCAGATAAAAAAAATAAAGTTGTTATAGATCAATTATTTAAAGACACCGTCCTTGGAGGTGATTTTAGAGCGAGAGAAGCAAGTTGCCAACGTCTTTCTGAATTAAGTAGTTCGATAATTGATCAGTGTGTCTCACAAGGGGTACCTTTTGCTCGTGAATATGATGGAACCCTTGCTACTCGAAGATTTGGAGGAGCTGTAGTGAGCAGAACTTTCTACGCCCGTGGTCAAACAGGACAACAGTTACTCTATGGAGCTTACCAATCCTTATTGCGACAAGTGAATCTTGGGAATATTGAACTTTTTACAAAAAGAGATGTACTTGATTTAGTAATTGTTAATGATGTTGCGAGAGGAGTAATCGCAAGAAATTTAATTAATGGTTATTTAGAGACTTATAGAGCACATTGTGTTGTTTTAGCAACTGGTGGATATAGCAACGTCTACTACTTATCAACAAATTCACTAAAATCAAATGCCACTGCAATTTGGAGAGCACACAAAAGGGGAGCAAATTTTGCAAATCCTTGTTTTACTCAAATACATCCAACATGTATCCCTCCTGGAGGTATTTATCAAAGTAAATTAACTTTAATGAGCGAAAGTTTAAGAAATGATGGAAGGATTTGGTTGCCAAGAAAAATTAATTCCAAAGATGATCCTGAAAATATTCCAGAATATGCAAGAGACTATTTTCTGGAAAGACAATATCCCAAATATGGGAATTTAGTCCCTAGAGATGTCGCCTCTAGAAGAGCAAAAGAGATGTGTGAAAAAGGTTTTGGCATTGGTTTTGGAGGTAAAGGAGTATATCTTGACTTAAAAGACTCAATAAAAAAAGATGGATTAAAGGTAATAAATGCTAAATATGGAAATTTATTAGAAATGTATGAACGAATTGTTGGGGAAGATCCAACAAAAGTGCCTATGAAGATTTATCCAGCCCCACACTACACAATGGGTGGATTATGGGTCGATTACAATTTAATGAGCAACATAGGAGGCCTTTTCGTTTTAGGAGAGGCAAACTATTCGGTGCATGGTGCTAATCGGCTAGGAGCAAATGCTTTATTGCAATGCTTATGTGATGGATATTTTATATCACCAAAAACTGTCACATCTTGGCTAGCCAATAATACGGAAATAGATAACAGAAAAATTGATGAAGCTTGTAAAGAAGCTTTAAATTACGTAGATAAAAAAATAAAAGCTTTACTAAGAATAAAAGGCGATAAATCTGTTGACTATTTCCATAGAGAACTAGGGGAAATAATGATGTCAAAATGCGGTATTAGTAGAAATAGAGATGAACTAAAATCTGCTCTTGAAGAAGTAGAAATTTTAAGGAAAAATTTTAAATCCAATTTAAAAATACCTGAAACAAATTCTGGTTTGAATGTTGAGCTTGAAAAGGCCCTAAGGCTAGAAGACTTTATTGAACTCTCAATACTGATGATAAAAGATGCTATTGAAAGGGAGGAATCATGTGGAGCCCATTTCAGAGAGGAATATCAAACTAAAGAAGGAGAAGCGAAGAGAAATGATAAACTTTTCTCGCACATAGCAGTTTGGAAATTTAATTCTGACAATAATTCTCATACAAGATATTCTGAACAACTAAAATTCAAGAAGATTAATTTAAATACAAGAAACTATAAATGAAAGATTTTATTTCTATTAAATTTAAAGTTTGGAGGCAAATTAGTAATGAATCTAGAGGCATATATGAAGAATTTAGTTTAGAAAAAGTATCAATAAAAATATCTTTACTCGAAGCCTTAGATCAATTAAATGAAGAATTAATAACTAAAAATATAAGACCTATTACCTTTGATCACGATTGTAGAGAAGGGATATGTGGAAGTTGTGGTTTTTTAATAAATGGTCAACCTCATGGACCCAAAAGAGGAACAACTACATGTCAGCTTTATATGAGAAACTTTAAAGATAATGCATTGATAATCCTTGAACCATGGCAAGCAAAATCATTTCCAATTATCCAAGACTTGTCAGTAGATAGAAATGCATTGGATAAATTAATTATTTCAGGTGGGTATTTTTCTATTGAGACTGGTAAAGCACCAGATGCTAATTTAATTCCAATAAGTCCTGAAAAAGCATTTTCGTCTTTTGAAACTGCTACCTGTATAGGTTGTGGAGCATGTGTTGCAGGGTGTAAAAATGCATCTTCAAGCCTTTTTGTAGCTGCAAAACTTGCTCATTTGGGACAACTCCCCCAAGGGATAAATGATAAAAAAGAAAGGTCAAGAAAAATGAGAAAACAAATGATTATTGAAGGCTTCGGTCAATGCAGTAATAATCTTGAATGCGAGGCTGTTTGTCCCAAAGAGATATCAGCCGAATGGATTAGCTGGATGAATAAAATTTAGTAATACCTCCTAATAGAAAATATATGAACAATCAGAAATTCATATTATTAAAACTATTGGTCCACATTTTCCACTTAGCTTAAAGTCTATCCAATAAAAAACATCAGCCCAATTATTCCCATCACCATTTTTTGTAATGCCTTCTCTAAACTCTTTCTGAGTTTGAGAAAAGATTACAAAACTAATGAAGAGTTTCCATGAAACTAATTTGTCAATAAACCTTTAGAAAAAAACTTAAATGTGTAGGAAAAGAATCAATAAAGATTTTCTTTCCTTTAAAGAAAGGGCTCATCTAAATTTGGATATTTAAACTATTTACATCATCTAAATAGTTTAAATAGAAACTTTTGGAGAGAGAATCTGTCTAGTGTTTATATAACTTAAATCAGCAAACCACAGTTGGGGATTTTGAAGTTCTGATTGTTTAAAAACAAAAGGTACATAATTTCTTAAGAACATCCCTTGAAAGCATGCTACAACTTGTAAATCTCTGGGTGCATTTTAAGCTGCAGATTTCAATAATCAAACGCTATAAAGTACTATAGGGATTACGGACATTACTAGAGAAATCTTATGATTAATTGATATGACTGACCTTTCGGGATTTGGGGCCATAGCTCAGCTGGTAGAGCACCTGCATGGCATGCAGGGGGTCAGCGGTTCAAATCCGCTTGGCTCCACTTATTTTCTTAGTCATAGTAATGGTCTTCAGAGACGTTTTCGTAAAGGCATAACTTTGTACCTACTTGTCCAAGCTTATTTACTCAATTTTGCACCCTAAAATGCACTTGAGGACATTCTTAAGTTGCCACAAAATGAAACCTCTAAATTGGGTCGAACTTACAAAACAACAAACCAAAGCTAGGCATGATTTTGTTTGGTCAATAAAGGAATTGAAAAGCAAAATAAAGTACTAAAAAAAAGCTATAAATTGATAATTTTTAAATATGGAGTTTTCTAAGTGCAGAATAAAAAATATGTTTAGCTATAATAAAATTATTAATGTTCTTGAGGTTTACAGCAAGAGAAATATTTACGACTACTTGTCTAGACCTGATATAGAGTTTGACAAAGATTATTCAGATGCAGGACAAAAATTTAGACAGCCCATCTACAAAGATGATCAAAAATCAAAAAATGGGAGGAGTTGTTGGTTGTAATTATTTGTTCAACCATTTAGATAGCTTTTAAGGTTAACTAATACTATTTAGGATAGGATTAGAAAATTATTATGTTCCAAATTAATAGGTCCAAACCCAAAGGATTTTCTGAAAGAAAACCCCTTGTTAGTATTTGTACAATCACCTTCAATAGGCATGAGTTTTTGACTGTTTTAAAAAAGCATATTGATAATCAAGATTATCCAATTACAAATATAGAATGGGTCATCGTTGATGATAGTGATTTTTCTATTAAGAAAACAATACTCAATGATAATAATTTGAAAATTAAATATATTTATTTAAGTGAAAGAAAGCCTATTGGTTTTAAAAGAAACATTGCCAATAGAAAATCTAGTGGTGAAATTATTGTTTATATGGATGATGATGACTATTATCCTCCCAATAGAGTTTCTCATGCAGTTGGAGAATTATCTAACAGTAGAAAATTAATTGCAGGGTGTACTCAACTTCCTATTTTTTATTTATTTGAAAAAGAATTGTGGATTTCAGGACCTTTTAATAAAAATCATGGGACTGCTAACACTTTTGCATTTAAAAAACAATTGTTATCTAAAACAAGTTTTTTAGATGAAAGTCAAAGCTCTGAGGAAAGTTATTTTACAAAGGGCTTTACAATACCCATGATTCAACTCGACCCTTTTAAAAGTATTTTCTGTTTAGCGCATAATTCAAATACTATTAGCAAAAAAAATATGAGAGCAAATCCTAATAAATATAGAATGAGAAAAATTGATATTGATGACAAGAAAATTAAGGATATTAAACATATTTTTGAGAAGTATAAAAATTTTATGTAAAAAGATTTACTAACTTAATAAATCCAAAAATTTTTCTTGGTCATCAAGAATTTATCCGTCCTAAGCTTTATTCTTCCATTCTTAAATTTCTTAGCTTTATTGTCTGCGTCTAATACCAAATCTTTCATATATCTAATACCGCTAATTGCTGCCACATAGTTATTCTGAAGCATACTTTTTTGAATATTTAGCTCTAAAAGGTTAATTAATCGTGCAGTTTTGTCTCTTTTGTCTACTTTTTAAGGTCTTTTGTAGCCTTAAATCGGCTTTATGTACGTAATATTTAAAAATCTCTTATTAAAGCTTAACTAAAGTTTTCTTAATTTTATTCCTAAATAGATTTTAAAAGTATTCTATGCTAAGAATTAGAAAAAAAATCATCTTCTTAATGCGGTCTTTTAGTTAGATTACCATATATTTATAACAAGAATAATCAGACAAATAAACATAGTTATTAATAAAATTTTGATAAATTTTTCCTAAATTTAGTAGGGAGATAACTATTCTGAAAATAAACATATTTCTATAAGTATTTTTAATAGATTAAATAGATTATGAAGATTATGAAGATTATGAAGATTATGATAAATTTATCCATCTTTATTAATAGTATTTTATAAAGAAGAATTATGAGTTTTTTAGTTAAAAAAACAAAAATTATTTTTGATTCACTTTTATTAATTTTTAAAGCAAAAAAAATAAATATTGTTACTGTTAGTTCTTATGCGACTCAATTAGGATTCTTAACTACATATAAATATCAAAATAATCTTAAGGATATCAACTCTAAATCTGAATCTAAAACAATATATATTTTTCTTTTTTTTCCTATTAGATCTGATACCAAGATAAAAAATATTTGTAACTTTAAAGAAATATTAGGAAAACAAGAATACATTAACTTTAAAGTAGATTCTTTAATTAAAAGGCTATTAATATATCCAATTTTTAATTTAATATATTTCACTAAAAATAAAAATAATATCTTCCTATGGCAAACAAGATACAGATGGATAAATGATCTTTATGGGTCGGCTTACTTTAATTTTTATTTACCTATTCCTGAATTTAAAATAATCCTTTTTGGGGATGGCTTTTTAAATTTAATGCCTATTAATAAACCATCTTGGCTTATAAAGAATCAAATTGATCACGCAAAGTATATTAAAACCAAAAATCTATTTAAGTCTTATCATCATTTCGAAATTTATAACCATAAATATAAATACAAATCAGAATTAATAAATAGTGAATTTATAAATGATTTTCTAAACCAATATATTTCTAAAGAGTATGACTATGATCTAACAAAATCTTTATCAAATTTAGATATTTTTTTAAAGGGTTTTGTTAAAAAAGAAAAAAAAATATTTATTTTCCCAACTACAACATTTTATGAAACAAAAAGATGTACTTTAGATAATGAAGTCAATATGTATTTCGATTATTTAACAAAAAAAGAAAATCTAAGATTCTCTTTTTTATTGATAAAACCTCATCCAGGGAGTACGAAAATTAAAAATATTAAATTGTTTAAAAAATTAGAAAAAAATTATCAAAATAAAAAAATTTTCGTTTTAAATCCCTATTTATTTGATAAAGATATTTCTTTATCAAATATTCCACTAGAAGTTATTGTCACATATTTATTAAATTTTTTAGAAGTTAAAAATATCATACTTGCATGCTGTTCAACTGCTTCTTTATCTGTTAAGACTTTAAACCCCGACATAAAATTAGAATTTGCTTTTGGTAAAGCGCTTTTGGAAAAATATGTTAGGTTATCTTATGTAAATCAACGTTTAGATCAAGAAAAAATGATTAAAAATGCAATAAGATCAATTAGGTTATAATAATGATCTTTTTAGATAAAAATCAAGATAATAATTTACTGGTTAACTGGAGTTTCTTAAGTAAAGATTTATTTGAAGAAGCTCACTTCCAAAATGAAGTCTTTTTAAGTGAAAATTTATTATCAAATGATTTATCTAAAACTATTTTTGAGGAAATTAATAAAGAAAGTTTAGAAGTTTTAAATACAAGGGTTTCCTCAAATGAAAATAAAAGTCATACGAAACATTTTGGTCCTTTAACAGGTCAGTTAATAAGCGTATTTAATTCTAATCAATTTATACGATTCGTTGAAAAAACATTTCGTTTGAAAAAAAATTCTCTTAAATCTGATAGTTACTTTTCTGGTGGAGGAATTCATTTTTCAAAAAAAAATCAATTCCTTAAGATGCATCAAGATTTTAATTACCATCCCATAACCTATATGAAAAGAGTCATTAATTTAATTATTTATTTAAATGATGATTGGATCCAAGAATATGGTGGAATACTCTCTTTGACAAGAAAAAAAAGAGGAATTAATGAAATTGTAAAAGTCATACCAAAGCAAAGACAAATTATGTTTAGAACAGATACAAATATTTGGCATGGAGTTGATGAAATTTTAGCTGATAAAAATAGAGTTTCAATTGCTCTTTATTACTATCAAAAATTATCTTTTTTTAGTATATTAATGAGTCTTTTTACCGGAAGAATGACAAGATTTCATTCTCATAAGGGAATAAAAAATTTAATCCCTTACTTCCAGCACAAATTAATGATTTTGAAGAATATCTTTTTTCGTAATAAATAATTAGATATAAAATGTTTTTTTGAGGAGTTTATTGATAGAAAAAAAATTTAGGAAGTAATAAGAATTATTGAATTTAAAATAGCTTAGAGAATAAACTACTTTACAATTTTTTCAGCCTAAAATTATAAATATATTTATTTTTGATCATCGATAAATATTCTTAGGTATTAAGAACTTTTATTTAAAATTCTAAATTCAGTTTTTTCTATCAAGTAATAATGAATGTTATTATTTTAAATAATTCTATTTAATAATTTGGGCAAAGAATTATTATTAATTGAACAATATTTCTTTCCCGATGGTTGGACTGGTGCACAATATCCAATAAACATCGCTGAGAGAATGGTTAGTGAAGGATGGAAGGTGAAAGTTATATGCGGTAATTTACCTTATGTAATTGATAATTTCTATAAAAATGACCCTAGAGAAAACGGAGTAATTATTGAATATGTTAATTTGCCCGTTCCTCAAAAAAATGTTTTTTTAAAACTCATAAATCAAATTTATTTCTCTTTAAATTGCTTTTTAAAAATTATTTTAAATAAAAAGCCAAATTTGATAATAACTTTAACTAACCCACCCCCAATAATAATAATAGTTTTCTTAGTAAAAAAAATATATAAAATTCCTTATATAGTAATTGCAATGGATTTGTATCCAGAAGTGCTTTTAAAAAATTTATCTAAAAAGATTTCGATTATATTAAAAACTTTAATAACTCCAATTTTTAATATTGCATACAGATCAGCTTCTAGAGTTGTATCCTTAGGCAAATCAATGAGTACTCAATTAAGGTCTAAAGGTATTTCAAAGAGTAAAATTGTAGTTATTAGAAATTGGGGTTTAGGGGATTTTAAAACAATAAAAGCACCAAATAAACTTAGTAGAGAATGGAATATTTCAAGTGAATTTAATCTTATTTATTCTGGTAATTTAGGAATAGCACATGAATGGGAAACTTTATTGAAAGCTTTAAGATTGTCAAAACTTAGATCTGAACAACTTAAGATTTTATTTATTTCCTCTGGGACAAGAATTAACCAAGCAAAAACTTTTGCAAAAAAATTCCTTCCTTTGAATTCGGTTATTTTTAAGCCATTAGTTAAAATTGAAAACCTACCTTTAACAATGGGGCTTGCAGATATGGCGATTGTTACTCTTAGATCTACCTACGATGGTCTGGTCTCTCCAAGTAAACTTTCAGGTTATTTAGCAAGAGGATTACCTATCTTATTTATTGGATCAGATCCAGAACTGAAAGAAATTATCGAGACTAATGATGCAGGAGCGGTATTTTCTCCGGGAGATTATGAATCACTTACAAAATACTTAATAAGTATTCAAAAAAATAAATCTAAATTATTAAGACAAGGAAAAAATGCCATGAGTTATTATGAAAATAACCTATCAAAAGAAAAAGGATTACGTAAATATGCTGAATTAATAAACAACTTCATAGATTATCTTTGATAATAGTTATGAATATTATTATTACAGGCGCTAATGGTTTTATCGGTTCTGCTTTAGTAAATCACTTTACAAGGTTTCATAATGTACTTGCAATTTCAGAAAAGCGAGTATCAAAAACAAAATTTTGTTTGAGTATAAATGAATTTTTAGATGAAAGTAACATTTCAAGAATTAAGTCCTTTGCTCCAACGCATTTTATTCATACAGCTGCAATTGCACATAAAAAAATCAAAAGTAATAAAGTTTTTTTAAATAAAGCCAAATATATAAATCAACTATTACCTTCAATACTATATTCTTATTCTAACAAATTAGGTATCAAGAGATTTATTTTCTTAAGTAGTATTGGTGTACTTGGGTTTCGTACTAATGATAATGAATATTTTAATGAGTGTTCAGAATATAATAGTTATGATTTTTATAGTGAATTCAAGAAAAAAGCTGAGAAAAAATTGATGAAACAATGTCAAGATTCTAAAACTGAATTAATAATACTTAGACCGACAGTAGTTTATGGTAAAAATTCACCTGGTAATATTTCTAAACTAGTCAATCTAATAGATCACAATTTTCTTTTCCCCCTTGCTATGAAAGACAATAAAAGAAGTCTTCTTTATATAAATAATTTGTTATCTGCAATATCTAAATCTCTTAACCATCCAATAAAATCAGAAAAAATATTTCTAATTTCTGATAAGGAAACCATATCAACCAAAGATCTTATTAGGACGATAAGCAGGCTTAGGTCAAAAACCGTTTTTATTGTTAAATTACCGACAATTGTATTTACTTTATTAAAGAAATTACCATTTATTAAAAAAAGAATATCTCAATTAACTGATGATTTAGTTGTCGATTCTTCCCGGTTTTCTAAAACTATGGAATGGGTACAACCATATTCACAAAAAGAATCTTTGAAAAAATGTTTTTCAAAATAAATATTTAAAAGAATTTTTATAAAGGTTCAAAATAAATTAATTTGCTATAAAAGAAAGTAAAAAATAGAAAGCAAAATTTAACAAATTCCAAATATTATCTAAAAAGACTCAGACTTGTTTGTGAAAATAATTCAATAGCAAATTATCTATTAGATCATTGATAAATTATTTTTCTTTTTAATTTATTTTAAAAAATAAACGAAAAGATTCTTTTTATCTTGAAAATATCATTTTAAATTTCCTTAAAACTTTTCTTTAGACGCTACCAAATAATAAAAATTAGTAAGTAATTTCTCCCTATCATT
This sequence comes from uncultured Prochlorococcus sp., assembly GCA_902591865.1. Lineage (GTDB taxonomy): Bacteria > Cyanobacteriota > Cyanobacteriia > PCC-6307 > Cyanobiaceae > Prochlorococcus_A. The sequence continues at coordinate 27,125 of CACJCK010000009.1, read as the reverse complement.
TATTTACCAATTATTAACTTTATAGCTAAATTCAATTAAACAATTTGAACAAGGTAGCTGCACTAATTATTGGTGATATTGGCTCTGTTATAGCTCCTAGTCCACTACTTACCTTTTTAAGTGCAGAAGGATTAACGTAAACTATATCTCTATCCTTTAGAGGGGGATTGTCTTTATATGAAACATTTGCATTTAAGTCGATCTTATATCTTTTCTTAGTAATTGTTCCATTTTCATTTACTCTCATAAGAATAATATTTCCCTTATTAGATTTCCATGCTAATGGTCCACCAGCAGAAAGTACACCCTGAACAAGTGGAGTATTAGCACTTAAATTAATCTGTCCTGGCTCTTCTACTTGTCCTATTATCCTGACATTAATAGTGCTTGGAGATAAATTTGCACGTGCTATTTTCATCGTATTAGATGGTATTTCCTTCGCTTTAGTTAATTTTATTACATCACCATCAAACAAAAACAAATTCTGAGAATGATCTCCCTCTAAAATAAGATCTACTAAATTTATTGTTGCTTTTTTTTGTGAATTTTGCGGACCTGGGAGTTTTCTAATAATAATTACCTCTGATAAGTTAGCTTTCTGAGTTATACCTCCTGCTTTTTGTATTGCATCCACAATAGTAGGTAAACCATTGTTAGAAATCTGAGGGCCTCCTGCAAGGATGCTCTTCTCACTACTAGTTAATGAATAAATACCGGGTCTTTCTATTTCTCCTATAACTGAAACTAGAATTGGTCTAGGGGCTTTAACTGTCAAATGAAGTTCGGGCCTTAATAATTGATTTCGATATTTTTCTTCTAAAATTGATGATGCTTGTTTAATACTTAAGTTGTTGAGATATATAGTTCCTATTAATGGCAATTGAATAGTCCCATCATTTAAAACTGAATAGTCTCCTGATAATTCAGGGACGTCGTATAGAATTAACGATAGGATATCTCCTGGGCCAATTAAATAATGATCTTTTTGAATTGAGTTGGATAAATCTTTTTTGAGTGATAAATTATTATCTTTTTGTAACTGCTTTTCTTCTTTAAATAAAACCTTTTGGACAGAATTAGAAGCAATTAAATTATTTGTAGAAGAAAAAAAGGCTAAATGCCCTAAAAGAACAAAAGCAAATTTTATTTTCTTGAAATTAATAATCAAAATTAAAAAAAATTCATTTTTATCATCTCATTAATTCATCTTAATAACAATTAATGAGGTGTATTAAACTACACTTTATAATATGATGGGTTATCTGTTAATTCTATATCAATCCTCTCAAAGATTTGGAAAAAACAAATTACGAAAATTCATCCAACAATAATATCCTTAAATCTAGTGAAGAGGAGATTGACCTTAATGATTTATGGAAAGGAATAGTACGTAAAAAAAGGTGGCTTATTTTAGCAGCCAGCCTATTTTTTTCTGGATCAGTATTATATAGTTTGCATGCGAGGATTTTTCGCCCTGTTTATAGGGGATCTTTTACTTTGTTGATAAAAGATCCTATGGGTACCGATAATATTGAAAAGGGACTATATGACACAAGTTCAACTTTGTTTTCTGGTTTAGTAAATCAAAGTAGTCAGTACGAAATCAATACACTAATCACATTTCTTAAAAGCCCAATTTACTTAGAACCTATTGCTAAAGACTTTAATATTTCACTTTCAGCTTTAAAAAATAATCTTAATCTTGATCAGGCATCAAATGAGCCGGGTGGCATATCAAAAGGTATTTTGAATGTATATTTAAATTTTAACAATCGAAAGATAGGCGAAAAGATATTAGAGTCTCTTGCAGAAAGTTACTTGAATTATTCTCTTGAACAAAAACAAAAAAAACTAAAAGATGGGCTTAACTTCCTAAATCAACAAAGACCAGAAATTCAAAAGAAAAAAGATCTTTTGCAATCAAAGTTAGTAAATTTCCGCGAGAAATATAAATTAATTCAACCTTCAAAAGAAGGATCAACTTTAAAAGAAAGGCAAGAAGAAATTGAAAATAGTATAATTTCACTTACTAAAGAAAGAAATAGATTAATTGATGTTCGAAATGAAATAAAAAATGGAGCATTAACTGCCAGAGGCTTGAAACAGGAACTAGCTGCTGGTTTATCTATAAGTGACTTTGATCAAGGTCTATTGCAAGAGTTGATAAATGTGGAGAATGAGCTTGCTCAAGCAAAATCCACATATACCCAGAGCTCCAGTGTAGTTAGGGGTTTACAAAAGAGACTAGAAACAATTCAGCCTTTACTTTTAACGAATCAATTGGAAGCAGTTGATACTGCTTTAAAACTTAATTCAGGTAGCTTAAATTCTTTCAAAAAACTAAAAGAAGATATTGAAGGAAAATTCCTAAAACAGCCTTTACTTATAAAAAAATATCAAAATATTTCTCAAGAACTTGAAATGGCGAACGAAAACCTATTAAGTCTTGTTGCTGCTCGAGAAAGTTTTCAATTAGAAATGGCTCAAAATAGCATACCTTGGATAATTATTTCAAAACCTCAAATGGGATCTAAACCAATAAAACCTAATTATAGGTTTAATTTACTTTTTGGTCTGATTGGGGGATTATTTTTTGGAGCGATTTTAGCCGCAATTAAAGACAGACAAAATCATGTTTTTATCTCTACTAATGAAGTAAAAAAAGATCTTAACTATACAATTTTGGGGGCATTGCCTCATGTTGAAGTTTTTAAAGAACTAAGAAAAGATAAAGAATCAATCTTAACCCTTTTAAATAAAAAAGATTTCGTTAATAAAAAAGGAATAGATAGCTATCAAAGATTTTTCTTTCAGGAAGCCTTCAGAAATCTATATACATCAATTAGATTTTTAGATACAACAAAAAATATTAAAACATTACTTCTTACAAGTTCTCTACCAAAAGAAGGTAAAACCCTTACAAATATACTCTTAGCAAAGACATTAGCAGATTTGGGAGTAAAGGTTTTATTGATTGACTCAGATCTAAGAAAACCACAAGTTCACTATCGACTTGGGCTTAATAATCTTAAAGGTTTTTCAAATTTACTAATTGACCCGGATATGCCAATTAAAGAAGTTTTGAATAAGATTGAAAATTATGACAATTGGAGTGTTATCACCGGAGGGACATTACCTCCCGACCCAACAAGACTTCTTGGCTCGCAACGATTTAAAAATTTGATTGAAACATTAAAAACATCAGGTGAATATGAAATAATCTTGTTTGATTCACCTCCAATATTAGGCTTAGCTGATTCTTTATTAATATCAGAAGTTATAGATGGATTAATTCTTTTGATTGGTTTAGGGGAAGTAGATAGATCATTACCAAAAGAATCAATAGATAAAATAAAATCTCTAGGCTTAAATTTTTACGGGATAGTTACAAACGAAGCTAAAGGTGATTTACCGTCATTTAATAATGGCTATGGTTATGGAAAATATAATAAAGGATATGGTGGCTATAAAAATTATGGATATGTGAATTCATACTATCCAATTTCAACGTATCAAAACTATAATCAAATCGAGAATGAATATAAATATGATTCTGAGGATGAGACTGAAAATAATTTAGCTGAATCGGGTAAAAAAACTGGAGGAGGCTCGAATAAGCTGAAAAAGATATTAAATAAAATACTGAAAATTAAAAATAAATTAACAAAATGGTTAGACAATTAATCTTAAATGATTTGGAAAGTTAAGAAATAATGGCTTTTAAAATAGATTGGGTATTGATTGACAAATTAGCATTAGGACCTGCACCAAGAAAAATTGAAGATATAAACGAATTAAAAAATAATAGAATTATTTGGATATTTAGTTTATGTAGTAAAAAAGAAACTTCTGTTGAAGTTAATTATGAAGATTATTTTTCCTGCAAGAGGATAATACTTCCTGACCATAAATATAAAGAAACTCTAACAATTAATCAACTGAATTTAGCTATAAATACACTTTCAGAAATCATAGAATCCGGGCCTGTTTACATTCATTGTGTTGCTGGATTTGAAAGATCCCCTCTTGTTTGTATAGCTTGGTTAGTTAAGAATCATAATATGACAATAACTCAGGCACTTGATTACCTCATGAATGTACATAAAGGTACCAATCCTTTGCCTGATCAATTGCAGCTTCTAAACTCACTGAAGATTTGATTTTTAAACTAAATAATTTAAGATAACTATGATTATTTTATTTAAAAGGTTTTTCAATTTTAAAATTTTTTTAAGAATAAATTATAATTTCAAACCTTTCTCCAAACAGCCAATAACTTTCCTTGAAATATAACTTCTTCCAAATTTAATTCAATTGGAGAATAAGCTGGATTTGCCGCTTGTAATGAAATTTTATTACCTTTTTTAAAAACATATTTCAAAGTTGTTCCTAATCCAGGTACCATTGCGCTTACAATCATCCCATTTTTGATAGAAAAATGATCTTTAATGGGTTCCATTAGGACCATGTCTCCATCAGCGATGCAAGCATCTATCATTGAATCTCCATTTACTGTTAGAGCAAATACATCTTTCTTTTTTAAGACATCTGATATTTCTAGTTGTTCATTAACATCAGAGAAAGTCTCTATTAAACCTCCAGCTGCTACTGAACCCATAATAGGTACACCCTCTAAAACTTCATCTACAATCTGTAGAGTTCTAGCCTTTCCCTCCTGCCATGAAATATAACCTTTTTCTTGTAAATGTTTTAATCTGCTTTGAATAGGTGCAGGAGATCTTAAACCCATAGCTTTCATCATCTGCCTGATTGATGGACTATGCTTATAATCTTTCATGTAATTTTTAATCCATGCATAAAGTTCACTTTGAGCATCAGTTAAATTTTCTTCAAAAGTATTAAACATGTAAAAAAATTAGAATAATACATTTGTACCTTTAAATAAAAAAAAATGCAACTTTCAGGAAAGCATGCAGGCTAAAAGGGCTTGTTGAACATGCATTCTATTTTCCGCTTGTTCAAAAATTCTACTTTTTTCAGATTCGATAACTTCATCAGTTATTTCTTTAGATCTATAAGCAGGAAGGCAATGAAGAACAATCGCATCTTTATCGGCTTTACTTACTAAATTGCTATCAATAGTAAATCCTTTAAACATTTTATCTTTTGTCTCTTTTTTATTTTCTTCTCCCATAGAAGACCAAACGTCTGTATAAAGAACATTTGCACCTAATACTGCAGAATAAGGGTCATTAGTGACTTTTAATAAATTTCTATTCTCATATATCTCAAGTGCTTTTCTTATGATAGAGCCCTTTGGTTCGTATCCTATTGGACATGCAATTCTAACTTCAACTCCTAATAAAGCTCCGCATAAAATAAGAGAATTAGCTACATTGTTCCCGTCACCTACAAACGTCAAAATTAAGTTTTTAAAATTACTGAATTCCTCTTTAATAGTCATAAAATCAGCCAAAGCTTGACATGGATGCTCTGAGTCTGTAAGGGCATTAATAACTGGTTTAGAACACCATTTTGCATATTCTTCTAGATCTGAATGATTAAAAGTTCTAATTGCTAAAACATCACAATATCTACTTAATACTCTTGCCGTATCTTTAAGTGGTTCCCCTCTCCCAATTTGTGATGTCGAGGGATTGAGGTCAATAGTAGTTCCACCAAGTCTAGTCATCGCAACCTGAAAACTAACTCTTGTGCGTGTAGATGACTTATCAAAAATTAATCCTAAAACTTTATTTTTAAGATTAATACTTATTTTTTTATTTTTAAAATTATTTGCAATCTCAAGAATATTTAAAACTTCATCCGTGGATAAATCCAAGCTTGATAGGAAATTATTATTAGCAAGCTTAGTTGGTTGTAACATGAATATTTCTTGTTAGATCTAGATTCTACTATGCAGGCATTTTACTTTCTGCTAAGAGAGTTTTAAGATCATCGCCTTCTATAACTTCTTCTTTAAGGATTTTTTGAGAAATTGACTCAAGGAGAGGTAAATTATTCCTCAAAATTTTTAGTGCAGTTTCATGCGCATCATCAACTAAATCTCTTACCTCTTTATCTATTGCTTGAGCAGTAGCATCACTAACAGATCTTCTAGGATTATTTCCATTACCTAAAAACTGACCTCCACCTTGTTTATCGTAAGCAAGAGGACCAAGAATATCGCTCATTCCGAATGTACCTACCATTTGTTCAGCAATATCAGTTGCTCTTTGCAAATCGTTTGAAGCGCCGGTTGTAATTTTTCCAAAGACAACCTCTTCTGCAGATCTTCCTCCAAGTAATGTAGCTATTTGACCTTTTAATTCTTCTTTGGAATTCAAAAATCTTTCTTCAGTTGGCAATTGAAGAGTATACCCGAGTGCACTCATACCTCTTGGTACAATTGAAATCTTTGCAACTTTTGATCCTCCAGGCATTAGATGGCCAACAATTGCATGGCCCACCTCGTGATAAGCAACGACTTTCTTTTCATCATCTTGCAAAACACGACTCTTCTTTTCCAGACCAGCCACAACTCTCTCTATCGCTTCACTTAAATCTTGTTGTTCTACACTTTTCCTTTTGGCTCTTGCAGCAAGTAAAGCAGCTTCATTAACCATGTTAGCTAAATCAGCACCGGCAAAACCACTAGTGGCTTGAGCAATTGAATCTAAGTCAATTGAATCTGCAAGTTTAACCTTTTTTGTATAGATCTCTAATATAGTTTTTCTACCGGATAAATCTGGTCGATCTACAAGAACCTGTCTATCAAATCTTCCTGGTCTTAAAAGTGCTGCGTCAAGCACCTCAGGTTGGTTCGTGGCTGCTAGGACTATAACTGGCTTATCAGCTGAAGCAAATCCATCCATTTCAGTAAGAAGCTGATTTAAAGTTTGCTCTCTTTCATCATTCCCTCCAACAACTCCCATTGATCCCGAACGACTTTTACCAATAGCATCTAGTTCGTCAATAAAAATTATGCAAGGTGCTTTTTTCTTAGCTTGTTCAAATAAATCCCTAACTCTTGCTGCACCTGCACCTACAAAAAGTTCAACAAACTCGGAACCCGAAATTATGAAGAAAGGGACTTCTGCCTCTCCAGCAACAGCTTTTGAAAGAAGAGTTTTTCCTGTTCCTGGAGGTCCCACAAGAAGAACTCCCTTAGGTATTCGAGCACCAATATCTGTATATCTTTCAGGTTTTTTCAAAAAATCAACTATTTCAGTTAATTCATCCTTTGCTTCGTCAACTCCAGCAACATCAGCAAAAGTTACCTTAGATTCATCATCTGGTACATAAACTTTAGCTTTACTTTTAGTAAAACTAAGAGCTCCTTGAGCACCTCCACCACCCATACTTCTTCTCGCAAAAAATTGTAAAACAAGTATGAAGATTAGAGGAGGAACAACCCAACTTAAAATGGTTGAGAAGAAATTAGGTTTCTTTGGAGGAGCAGCAGCGAATTCCACCCCTTTACTCTCTAATCTTTGTGGAAGGTCCATATCGAATATTGGGGTTGTTGCTAAAACAGAAGGGGCGCCTTCTTCAGCTCCATTTATCTCATATCTAATCTGTTCTTGAGTGATATATGCACGCTTAACTTCCCCATCATTAACCTGGTCTATAAATAAAGAATAAGGAACCCTAGGGATTTGCATATTTTGATTAGGGAAAAGGCTGCTAAATAGAAGTAATGCTCCAACTCCTATCAAAATGATATTTACAATTCCAAATCTTCTATTAGGTTGATTATCGTCTTGTCTTATTGGCATAGTTATGATCAATTTTGAACTTATTATAAACTAAACGAAGAGTTTCCGTATCTGTATTGTTTTTTTTGGGTAAGAACCGTACGGTACTTTGACCCATAAAAATTAGTTTAAATATTAATTATTGAATGAACTCTTAACACATATATCATTTCCAATCAAACTAAACTGAGAATCACTTAATTTTATAATTTCGTGCATTTCTCTAAATTCAAAATCATTTAAAGGATTCATACTATTTTCTCCACCTAAAATTTTTGGGGCAATAAAAGTAATAAGCTCCTGAATACAATTAGATTGAATAGCAGAAGTAGCCAATCCAGGGCCACATTCCCAGAGAACTTTATTACATCCTCTTTTTGCAAGTATTTTTGAAATTAATTCCGGATTGTCTGATAATACCTTTTTAACCTCCACACATTTCGGAATCCTTGAGAGGTAGCTTTCATTTGCTGTAGAAGAATCATAAATAACTAAAGTTTTCGCCTTACTACAATCCCAAAGATTAGATTTTGAAGGGAGATCTAAACTTTTTGTGAAAACAACTCGTAAAGGCTCAGGATTTTTAGAACCTCTAGTAGTCAAAAGTGGGTTATCTCTTCTTAGTGTGTTTCCCCCAATGATTATTGCATCAAATTCTGCTCTAAAAGAATGAACTAATGACCTTGATTCATTATTAGTAATCCATTTACTTTTCCCATTTTTTAAAGCTATTCTTCCATCAATACTCATCGCCCATTTAAGAACACCAAATGCCTTTTTAGTAATGTTCCTATGAATGAAAGCCTTATTTAGTTCTAAGGCTTCTTTTTTACATAATCCTAGGTGAACTTGTATTCCAGCTTCTTTTAGAAGCTTAATACCTTTACCAGAGACTCTTTTATCAGGGTCTTCAATAGATATATATACCTTTTTTAACCCAGAGGATATCACCTTATCTACACATGGAGGTGTTTTACCTTGATGGCAACAAGGTTCAAGATTCACATACATTGTTCCACCTTTAGCATCCTTTTTTAAATTTTTAAAAGCCATTGCCTCTGCATGAGGCATCCCTGCCTTGAAATGAAACCCTTCTGAAATAAGACTTCCATTCTTATCAAGTATCACCGCTCCCACCCTAGGGTTTGGACTCGTTGTATTTTTGCCTAAGGAAGCCAAAAAAATTGCTCTCTTCATCCATTTTGTATGGCTTACATTTTTTTCAGACATCTCCAAAAATCAAATTCAGTTTATTGATCTCCACTCTTTAACAACGAATGGCGGTACAGGTAACTCAGAAAAAACTCCTGACAAAGATAATCTTAATGGTCTATTTTTATCTATATTTTGGATCAATTCATCAAGATCGAATTCTGCAGCAGCTTGTCTTCCATCATTTGCCAATTCCACATTAAGTAATGTTTTATCGTCTAAAAGCCACTGTTTTCTACCTGATTCAACCTTCAAGTCAGTGGGATGATCAATCCTGAGATTTCCAGGATATCCTATTACTCTTAAGATCAATTTATCAGCAAAAAGAGGTGATTTATAAGCTACTAATTGCCAAGTTTCAAAGTCCAAGTCCCTTAAGAACTCACTGCTAGCATTGATTAATTCTCCATTTATTTCTGTTTCTGCAACTTCTGCAGATACTTTTAATGGGTTAAAAATAAGGGATAGTAATAAAAGTAAAGGTAATATTCCTTTTAAAAAAATATTTTTATTTGATTTTGTAATTTTCTTCATTTTCGGAATCCATCAGTGCATCTAGAGTTACAGCTGTTCTTACAATAACTTGATACCTTTTGATTATTTTACGATTTTTTTCTATAACTCGAGATAAATTCAAAGTGTCCTTTTCACAATAGCTAGATGTTAAATCGCTAGAATCTTCCTCAACAAACTCAAATTCACTATCTTTATTAATTAGAGCTAACAATAAATCATGTAATCTCTTTCTCCTTTCAGACAATTAATTTACTATGATGCTCTACTAATAATAGGATAATTTAATAAAACATTCAAACAATTTAGTTCCATTTCATTAAATATTGATGTCTGAAGTTAATAGAACAATTCATGTAATTGGGATTAATTCTTATAAATTTGAAGATCTATCTTTAAAATTACAAAATCTATTTTTAAATACAAATAATATTGCTGTTCCCAATTCATATTTTGAAGAAATTAAATCATGGAGCGAAAATGATTTAGAAAAAAAGAAGTCATTCTTTTCGAGCAACAGTAATAACAAACTTGTTAAATGGCTTAGATCTCAAGAGACTGATGTTATTTTAATTTCAAGAGGAGATCCGCTTTGGTTTGGAATTGGGAGAATATTACTAGAAAATTTTTCAAAAGATGAATTAATTTTCTACCCATCAAACACTTGTATTCAATTAGCATTTAGTAAGTTAAAGATCCCATGGCAAAATACATTTAATGTAAGTATTCACGGAAGAGATTCGACGAAGTTAATTGAGGCGCTTAAGGCAAGACCTTCAAGCTTGGCTATTATTACAGATTCAAACAATAGAAGTTTGGAAATAATCCAGAAAAACTTATCAGAATTAGATCTCGTTGATACCTATGATTTTTGGCTATGTGAAGAGATAGGATTTGAAAATGAAAATATAAGAAAATTAAATCTTAAAGAGTCATTGCCCTCTGAAATATCAAGTTTGAACATTGTTGTTCTTACAAAAACAAAACAAAATTACTCAAATAATAATTACCCTCTTTTTGGGATCAGTGACCATATTTTTAAAACTTTTGATGATAGACCAAATTTATTAACTAAAAGGGAGGTTCGCGTTCAAATCTTAGCTGATCTAGAGCTCCCTAAAAATGGTGTCATCTGGGATATAGGAGCAGGTTGTGGGTCAATTGGTTTAGAGGCCTTAAAATTAAGGCCTAATTTAGATTTGTTTTGTATTGATAAAAGAATTGGCTCAAAAGCGTTGATACTAGAAAACTCAAAAAGAATTGGCGTTAAACCAAAATTTATTTTTGAGGAAGACATAAATAATATCTTAAATTCGAGAAATTTAAGTTCTTTTGAAAAACCTAATAGATTAGTAATTGGGGGATGTGATAAAAAGACTAAACTTCAAATTATTAATACTTTTGCTCAGGGTATGAGTATTGGGGATATCATCGTTATCCCGATAATTGATATTCAAACTATTAAAGAATTGAAAGAGGAATTAGAAGAAAAAAATTTCAAAACAAATTTAAATTTAATTCAGACCTATAAAAGCCTAAGTATCGCTGAGGGAATGAGATTAGAGCCAAATAATCCTGTTTTTCTATTAAAAGGAAAAAAATAAATTTAAATAATTTTTATTTGTTAGGTTTAGCCACATGTGGCAACCCCCAACCTAGTTTATTTCTTAAAACTTGGAAAAATTCATGATCTTCAAGTCTAATAAACTTTACTGAGTGTTTACTTTTTCTTATTAAAACTCTATCTTCAGGCCAAACATAACAACCAGCATTTCCGTCAACAACCATTACCAACCTTTCAGGAGTTGCTGGGAAAACAGTTACTGGCTCTGAATCATTAAAAACCAATGCCCTAGATGCCAATGAATGTGGCGCAATTGGAGTTAATTGCACGACTGGGCAATCAGGTGTAATCACTGGTCCTCCAGCACTCAACGAATACGCAGTAGATCCAGTTGGAGTAGATAAAATTACTCCATCAGCTGAGATATCTACAGGAGCATGTCGCCCTATAGAAATCTCAAAATGACACATACTTGTCAGAGGTTCTCTATGAAGAGCCATCTCATTAAGACAGAGAGACTCCCATCTCCTCTGATCATTTCGCATTACACTGATAATAAGGCAAGTTCTTTCTTCAATATCCCAATTTCCAGAAATGATTTTATCTATTGCTTCATCTAGATTTGATAAATAAGCTTCAGCAAGAAAACCTAAATGACCAGTATTTATTGTAAGGATTGGAATTTTAGCAGGTGCTGTTTGCCTTGCTGCAGAAAGAACGGTTCCATCTCCCCCAAGAACAATCGCAAATTCAATTGAGGAGTCAAACCCCTCTGGAACACAGTTCTTATATCCCAAAGGACGAACATGTTGATCAGGATTGGCGAATCCAACCATTCCTCCAGAGCTACTAACCCTTACAACTTGATAATTGGATTTTTTCAATTTTTTCTCAACAGAACTTGCAGTTCGAACAGCAAGTTCTTTCCCATCATTAACGATTAGCCCTGCTTTACGTACCAATCAAAAAACTAAAACTATGACTATCTTAAACTAATTAGCTGTACAATCCTAATTTAAAATTTCAATTTTATTAGAACTGTTCTAAGAATCTAAGATCATTTGTATAAAATTTTCTGATGTCGTCAATCTGATGTCTAACCATACAAAATCTTTCAACTCCTAGTCCAGCTGCAAATCCTGTCCATTTCTCAGAATCTATTCCTAATTTTTCTAAAACCTTCGGATCTACCATTCCGCATCCCATCACTTCTAACCATTTACCTTTCCATTGAACATCTACTTCTGCAGAAGGTTCAGTAAATGGGAAATAACTAGCTCTAAATCTTACAGGAATATCTCCAAAAAAGGTCTTTAAAAATGTAAGAACTGTTCCTCTTAAATGACTAAAATTAATATCTTGATCGATACATAAAACCTCAACCTGATTAAATACGGGGGAATGAGTAGCATCTACAGCATCTCTCCTATAAACTCTCCCAGGGGCAATAATTCTTACCGGAGGAGGATTTTTCTCTAAGTACCTTATCTGAACAGGAGAAGTGTGGGTCCGTAAAAGTTGATTTTCATCTAAGTAGAAAGTATCCTGCATATCCCTTGCTGGATGATTTTTGGGTATATTAAGAGACTCAAAATTATAAAAATCAGTTTCTATTTCAGGGCCACTTTCAACTGAGTATCCCAAACCACAAAAAATATCTATTATTTCATCTTGAGTTGAAATTAAAGGATGTTTATTTCCTGGAGGTGTTCCAAGTGAAGGGATAGTTACGTCAATTATTTCTGTTTTAATTTTTTTGTCTAAGGCTTCTCTAGTTAGTTGATTTTTTCTTTCAGTTATTAATTCTTGCAAATTTACCTTTATTAAATTTGCCTTTTGGCCAATAATTGGTCTGTCGGTAGCAGATAATTGACCCATTGTTTTCAAGATAATGGACAAATCACCTTTTTTCCCTAGCAAGGAAACTCTTAATTGATCCAGTTCTTCATAAGTACTAGCATTATCTATATTATTTTTTGCTGTTAGAGAAAGATTATTTAGTTTTTCCTCAATTTGACTTAATGATTCAAGCTGACTCACTGATATAGTAAAATAAGTATTGCTTTATCTTACTTAAATATCGTCCATAAATAAAATTTATTGATTAATGAAGCCGTTAAATATATTAATTAGCAATGATGATGGTGTTTTTGCAGCGGGTATAAGAGCATTAGCAAAATCAGCGCAAAGAAGAGGGCATCATGTAAAAGTAGTATGTCCTGACCAAGAAAGATCTGCTACTGGTCATGGCCTTACTTTACAATCTCCATTAAGAGTTGAAAGAGCGGACGAATTATTTGAGGAAGGAATTGAAGCTTGGGGATGTTCTGGCACGCCTGCTGATTGCGTCAAATTAGCACTATCTGAACTCTTGAATAATAAACCTGATCTAGTTTTATCAGGAATAAATCACGGTCCCAATTTAGGAACAGATATTTTTTGTTCGGGAACAGTCGCTGCAGCAATGGAAGGTACTTTAGAAAATGTACCTTCCATGGCTATAAGTGTAGCTAGTTTTAAATGGAAGAATTTTGAATTTGCTGGAGAAATTGCAATGAATATTGCCGAACAAGCCATTAAGAATAGTTGGCCAGCTTCACTTCTATTAAATTTGAATATACCCCCTTGCGAGAAAAACAAAATAAAAGAATTATCCTGGACAAGATTATCAGTAAGAAAATATAAAAATCAATTTTCCAAAAGAGAAGACCCGAGGGGTGATGATTATTATTGGTTAGCAGGTGAGGTAGTTTTAGATCTCAAATCTAAAGGTTATGGTCCTAAGAATTGGCCAAGTGATGTATCTCAAATACAAGATAATAAAATATCGCTTACACCTGTAGAACCAGATTTATTTTGGAGAGGTAATTTAGAAGACTTACCTAAAATTAATAATTCATTTGTAAATCCTCCTTAAAAGCCATAAAGAAAAGCAAAGTCCAAAAAAATGAGCAGCAATTACTTGTGTGTTGCTAAGAACTGACAATATTTCAAGTCCAGTAATTGGGATATCAGACGTTGATGTTATCAATTGTCCAGTCGTTTGAGAAGATGCTTGTATAAATAGTGCGCCCATAAGAGCTTGATATCCAATTAACCCAAACAAAATTCCTAATAAATCAACTATTAGACCTCTTTTTATTAATTTACTGGTTTGTCCTCTTGAGGGCCTTGCGTTGCTTGCGATTGCTCTTCCTGTTCTAACTATTAACCAACCTTGCCAAAGACTAAAAAGTAGTAAAATCAAAGATATTGTTGTAAGTGATAGACCTGGCGCTAGGCCAAGCTGTCCTTCGCTATTATTTACAACATTTGAAAAAAGCAAAACAGCTGCAACAACAACACCTAAAATGGATTGAACCCAGAAGCGTATCCATCCAATGCGCCGCATTCCAAATGAAAGGGACTGAAAATCAATTTTGTCAGACATTCATTTGATTGAATAAACTATAATCTATTCAAATTTGCCATTAAAATCATAAAATTGCACGTAATCTTTTGATCTCTTTAATATCGCCATCTGAAGTTAAGAATCCTACTTCAATAGCTATTGGAAGTTTTGATGGTCTACATGCTGGCCACAGAAAATTAATAGAAAGTGTAGTTGAAGAAAATCAATACACACCTACAATTGCGAGCTTCTGGCCTCATCCTAGAGAAGTTCTTTACAAAGAGACTCGTCTAAGACTTGATCTTCCTCATGAAAAATTACCTATTCTTGAGGATCTCGGAATTGAACAATTAGTTCTGATTCCTTTTGATAAGGAACTATCCAAATTAAGTGCAGAAATATTTGTAAGAGATATCTTAATAAATCAATTACAAGCAAAAAACATTTCTGTTGGTGCAAATTTTAAATTTGGGTTTAAAAGAAGTGGAGACATAAATACTATTAAAAATACTATTAAAGACAGGGACATAAAACTAAACATTACTCCAATTTTAGAAGACGAAGAAGGTAGAATCAGCAGCAGTAGAATAAGAGATTTATTAGAGAAAAGTGATCTAAAAAATGCTTTCAAAATGCTTAATAGGCCTTATAGTTTTAATGGGAAAGTTGTAAAAGGTAAAGGTATTGGGAAAAGTATAGGATGGCCTACCGCAAATCTTGAAATAGATGGGAGGAAATTTTTACCAGGAGAAGGGGTCTATGCTGCTTGGACAAATCTAGAAAATTCCAACCAAAAAATTGAATCTATTATGAATCTTGGCTCCCAACCAACAATAAATCCTTTATTGCCATCTGCAGTTGAAGTTCATCTGATCAACAAAGATTTTAATCTTTATGGTTTAAATCTATCGGTAGAACCAGTTAAAAAGCTTAGATCTCAAATCCAGTTCAAAAATATAGAACAACTCTCTAATCAAATTAAAAAAGATAGAGATAATGCCTTAAGAATTTTTAAAAACAATAAAAAATAAGTTAAAAATGCTTAATTCCAATACTAAAAAAGCTGAAGATTTAAGATTTCATCAAATTATTGATGCTAATCTAGACAGAGCTAGAGAAGGATTAAGAGTACTAGAGGATTGGGCTAGATTTGGTCTAGGCAATGAAGAATATGTTGAAAGGATTAAAAATTTTAGACAAATTTTAGGAAAGAATCATTTAGAAGTTTATAAACAATCGAGGAATTACATTGAGGACGAATGTAAAGGATTGACTCATCAAGAGCAAATCAATCGAAAAACCCCTGAGCAAATTATAAGTTCTAATTCAGGCAGAGTTCAAGAAGCATTAAGAGTCATAGAGGAATTCTCGAGGCTACATAATCATGAGCTTTCAAAAATAGCTTCGAAAATTAGATATGAAATTTATACTATAGAAATCGATTTATTAAGTTTAAGCAAGCGTAGAAAGTCGGAGGAAATATTAAAAGAAAATGACTTATATGTAATTACAGATCAAAAGGAAAATTTATTAGAAATAATAGAAGAAATTTTAATCGCGGGAGTAAGAATTATTCAATATAGATTTAAAACGGGAACTGATCAAGATCATCTTCAAGAAGCAATTCAGATAAAACATCTATGTAAAAAATATAATTCTTTGTTTATCGTTAACGACAGACTTGACATAGCTCTAGCATCTAATGCTGATGGAATTCATCTTGGACAAGATGATATAGACTTAAAAACCGCAAGAAAATTATTAGGATATTCAAAAATTATTGGTATAAGCGCAAATAATGAAAGTGATATTTCTAATGCTCTAAATGATGATTGTGATTACATAGGAATAGGACCAGTATTTGAAACTGCAACAAAAAAGGACAAAAAACCGATAGGTATTGAGAAGATCAAAATATTAACAAAAGATTTAAATATTCCTTGGTTTGCTATCGGCGGAATTAAGTCAAATAATATTTCATATTTAAAAAAAAATGGGGTTAAAAAAGTTGCCTTAGTTTCTCAATTAATGAATTCTGCAGTTCCTAATGAAGAAGCTATTATGATTTTAAAAGAATTGTCTTATGAAAATTAAAGTCAACGGAGAAGAAAAAAAAATAGACCTTGATCAAGAAAATGCTCTACTATCTAAAGCACTAAATTTAATGGGATATAGACCTAACACAATTGTTGTCGAATTAAATAATTTAATTATTAATTCAATTAAATGGGAAAAAGTGAAACTTAAGGAGGGAGATATTTTAGAAATCGTTTCAATAGTCGGGGGTGGTTAAAAGATAAATTCTCACATATAAAAATCTTCATAATTTTTTAAGTTTAGGCTTGAAACAATATCCCATTTTTTTCTTTTTTCGTTTTATATTTTTATTACTTAATAAAATTGATGAAAAAAAAAGCTGATAACAACTCAAGGTCCTTAAAATGGAATCAAAATGGTGAGTTAGCTCATAAGGATTTATCTGAATTATTAGAAAGATTAAAAAATGTAGAAAGTGAACATACTTATTCTGAATTGTCCCGATTAGGCACAAAATCAAAAATAAAAGATTAATTTTGTTACTCAGATCTTGTTTTTATCAAAATTTGTACCAAATTATAGTTACTGAATACAAAAATTAATGCCGAGAAGATTTCCAGAGTGGGTTAATACAGAGGTAGTAATTAAAGCGATCAAAATGCGTGAAGAAGGAATGCTTTCAAAACAACTCAATTTATGGATAGAAAACCTACTAGAAATTAAAAAAGTAAGTATTTAAGAAATTCTTTTGATAATTCTTAAAGCTGTCATTGCAGCTCCATAACCATTATCTATATTCATCACTGCGATACCTGGAGAACAACTTGACAACATGCTATTTAAAGCAGTTTCTCCATTCTTGCTAATTCCGTAGCCTACTGATATAGGTACTGCAATTATCGGTTGGGGCAATAAACCTCCAACAACAGTTGCCAATGCGCCTTCCATTCCAGCACAAACTATTAATACATCGTATTTATTAATTTCTTCTAACTGACTAATTAATCGATGAAGTCCTGCTACTCCAACATCTATAAAAGATTTACAATTAACTCCATAAATATTAAGAGCTAACTGAGCTTCGAGTGTTACAGCCAAATCACTTGAACCTCCTGAAATTATGGCAACTTTTTTGTTTGTATTGAGTTTATCCAAATTTTCACCAATTACTAGGCATTTTGCTTCTTCATAAAATATTGCATCACTATACATATCTAAAATATGTACTGCTTTTTCACTATTAATTCTAGTAATGAAAACAATTTCATTTTTACTTAAAACATTTTCAGATAATCTCTTTAATTGATCTATACTCTTATCTTGACCCCAAATTGCTTCAATAAGTCCAAGCCTCTCTCTTCTTTGAAAATCAAACCTAATATCGAAATTCATCCTTGCTTATCTAATTCTCCTTCATAAATTAATACAAAAGGATTTTCACCTATGTTTAAAGCAGTTTTAACATTATCTTCAAATTTTTGTTGGACTTTATTTACTGCTGACATTGGTATACTTTTCCATAATTTTTTACTTTTCCAATTTACCAATATTAAAGCCTCTTCTTTTTCTTTATCCCAAAATAATTGTCTTCCCAAAAAACCATCTTGAGAAGATAGCCATGGCTCCCATATTTTTCTTTCAGCATTCAACCATGTCCCCTTTAGATCGGCAGGGACTTTAAGTCTTAACTCCTCTATGACCATTTCACTTTGATAATTATCCATTGGAAGTGCTTTTATATTAGTCATATCAGACTGAAAAACTAAAATCATCAGACACACTAATATAAAATAAAATTCTCGAAATTTACGTATCAAATTAAAATTCAATTTCATTTTTTCAAAAGTAGTACTACAGAATGGCAACTTATTCCCTCTTGTCTCCCTTCTGGGCCTAATTTTTCATTTGTAGTTGCTTTTATCCCAATTAAATTCTCATCGATATTCAATATCTCAGAAATGTTCCTTTTCATAAATTTCACATGAGGCATGATTTTTGGCTTTTCAGCGACAAGAACACTATCAATATTATTTATTTCCCAACCATCTTTTCTTATTAAGTAAATTACTTTTGATAATAAAAACAAGCTATTAGCATTTTTCCACTTTTCATCACATGGGGGGAAGTACTTACCAATATCTCCTAGAGAAAGTGCTCCTAATAATGCATCCATTATTGAGTGACATAGAACGTCAGCGTCACTATGTCCATCAAGTCCTAAATTATCAGGATGATTCAATTTAACTCCTCCAATTATTAAGTTCCTACCCTCTACTAATCTATGAATATCATATCCATTACCTATGCGAAACTGTATAGCTTGTCTTGTCATAGCAGGGGATTTGGATTATCTAACAATCTGTAACCTTTCTCTAATTCCATATGAATATTCAAATTAACATTAAATGATAGTTTTCTCTCCTTATTTAATATATTACCAATAAAATAACCCCTTTATCTTAATAACCTTTAGTTAAAACACTAAAAGGCAAGATTAAAGAGGAAACTTAATAATATATAGAATTACCCTCTTCAAAAAAGATCTAAAATACATAAAGTAGCTAAATTTGAATTTTAATTATTTTATCAATATTGAACAAACTTTAATAAATAATAAGAATTAAAAATACAAGAGAGATAATTCCAATCGAAAAAATGTAAAAGGCAAATTGAAAAATTTATATATCTTTAGGAGGTGGGGAAAACTTCCCTAGTATTTTGAACGAGATTTTACAATAAAAAGAAATAAAATAAAAAATCACTACGAATGATATTTTCATATATTAATTTGCGATAGGAAATAAATTCCAAGATTGGAGGTTAGGATTTAATTGTTTAGGTAAATGAATATCAACTAATTCTGTATCTGTAACATCTAGAAAATTTAGTTTTACAGGAATGGAAATTTAAATCTAAGTATACTTGCAAAAATTCCTAATTTTTGGTTATGAAGATATTCCAAATGTTGCAAAAACAATTCTTTATGTAAGTGGGGACCTCTAAATTAATAAAAGAAACTAGGTGGCTAAGTCGTTCACACAACTTATTTACATTACCTGCAGCCTCAAAATTCGTCTTTAATTATAGAGTTGAAGTGGGAGTTTAATATGAAATTCTAGAAAATAAATCTTTTGATTCGAAAGTAAATTATTTGGATTATGATTATTTTCTATGCAAAATAAAATTATGAAGCTAAAAATCAAGCAAGAGTTTTATTTAGAGTAGAATTAAATTTTAAAGAAAAGTTAGCTAAAAGTTATATTAACCAGCTGCTGCCGTTAGAGAAGGTAAAGCTAGTGCTTTTATTGCAGCTAATTTAGCAGCAAGAGCTTTTAATTCCGGCGATGCATTTTCACCTTGAGCTGCTAATTCAGCTGAAACTGCTACTAAAGCATCATTTAAGGCTGTCGGAACTATAGTATTAGCCACATCTCCAACTATTGTTGCAGCTATTGTAAGGGCTTCGATTGCTGCAGCTGTCACCGGACTGACATTAGCTATAGCAATAGATATTTCAGGTGTCGATAAAGTACTAACAACGGTACTTGCAATTATTTGAGTAACTGCTGGAGAAACTGTAATAATGGCAGAGCCCGATCCAAGACTAGATTCGATAACGGCACTTGCTTCAGCAGAGATATTTGATTCAACTAACGCTTCTGCAATCGCTACTCCTGTAGAGGCTTCAATAGCAGCAATGGTAGCAGCACCAGCAGATTCGGCTGCGCTAACTGAAACTTGGGTTTCAGCAGAAGAAATCCCAGTTCCCTCAGCTATCGCTAATGTTATGCTTTCAACTGCTTCAGAAAAACTAACTTGGGCTGTACCAGTATTTGATTCTGAAGAAACAAGAGTTGTGATTGTAGCTCCTCCTTCAGTAGTAATAGTAGTTGAAGTTAAAGTTGCCCCAGAAGAAGTTGTAGTAACAGCCACTGTCCCTTCTGGGCCTGCACTGACTATCACAGTATCTACTGAGACTTCAGGACTGAAATCAATAGCACCGGTTGTATCAGCAGAGGCAGTTAACAATTGAGATAAGGCTGACTCAATTGCAGCAGTTACAGTATCTGCAACTGTTTTAGTACTTGTAGTTGATGAGGTTTCTCCTGCAGATGATTTACCAGAAGAAGAAGAATCAGTTCCAGTGGTTCCTCCCGCACTTGATTTTGTTGCAGATGATGATGAATCAGTTCCTGTAGTTCCTCCCGCACTAGTTTTACTACTAGTTCCTGCTGAGGATGAATCAGTTCCAATAGTCCCTCCAGCAGAAGTTTTTCCTGCAAAAACCTCGATTGGAGAAAATAATATACTTAATGCAGAAAATAAAATTAAGAATTTTTTATTTAGGATTTTTTGTATTTTTAGGGAATTCATGGCTTGGATTAGTTGTAAAAAATTAAAGGTTAAAAGTTTTAGAAAGAGAATGAGTAACCCGCATTTATCGAGTATTGCGAACCCTTACCATTTACATCTGTAAGGTCTGTGAGACCTATAGAAAGAGAAAGAGGGACGTCGAAAGGGCTAAGACCAAAACCTGCAGCCAAAGTGCTGCCGTTCCAACTAGAGGCCAATGATATCCTAGGGGCAAGTTTCAAACCAATTCCTCCGAATAAATTAGGATTATTTTCACCAGAATCAATATCTGTTTTTGATCTAAATCCCCCAGTTCCAACTCCTAAACTTAATAATCCGTCTTTATTATTTATTTTAAAATCTTTACTGGCTACACCGTAAATTGTATCAATATCGCTTGCTTCACCCCATCTAACTAGATTAGAGTAGCCCACTCCAAATCCATCTATGAATGATTCATCAAACAACTTGTGTAGTTTTAGGCCAATAGTACCATCAGCTCCGAAACAACTTGACCCAGATTGACAAAGAAGGCTAATGATTCCCACAGAAACCTCAGCTCCTAATTGATTAGGATCTCCAAAACCCATACCAAAATTCATTGAGCCATCAGCTAACTTATCACCGTCTTTATAAATCTTGAAAGGACCGTCCTGACCATCAGCGCTATAAGAGAGACCTACAAACACACTCCCTCCAGAAGCTCCATATGCCGAGGGAACTCCAAAACTTAAACCTGGAGATGGAGGAGCTTTTTCTTCTTTTGGTTCCTCTTTAACTGTAATAATAGGAGAAAAATCTGAGAGACTAGGTGATGAATCAGCAAGGATTATTTCTGTTTCTTGCTTCGTTTTATCTTTAATAGTAATAATTGGAGAGATATTTGCTATTTCAATAGATGATTCTGAAAGAGATGAATCTGGAATATAAGAATAACTTTTTTCCTTTGGATCATTTTCCGTTAAATTAATTTGAGAGTTATTTGCAAAGTCTGTCTTCCAATCGGCAAAAGATACACCGCTAGACAATAGAAAAGAAGAAGCTATAATTTTGGAGAAGTTTTTCAAAGTATTTTTAAAATTTTTTTTATACATGAACAAAATTTTCTAAAATAATAGATAAATTATATAGAAGTTGTCAATAAATAAAAGTCGAAAATCACTATATAAATATTTTTTTGCTTTTATTTGGTACTAATCATCACAAAAAATTACTCTGAATGATCTAAATAGAGAAAATTAAGAAAAAATAAATTTAAAGATAAATCTAATGATGAAAAATTCTGAATATTATTTTGATAAAGTTTTTTACATTAAACTTGAATTAATTCAAAGGAATAATTTAGGGAAATCTAAAACAAAAACATAATTTAAAAAAAATTTCTATTATTCGAAACAACTGGGAAGTGAAATGCTTTAAAGGACATGAAGGTGAAAATATGAAGATGTCCTAAAGAAACTTTAAAAAAAATTTAAAAATCAACCTTCCACAAAAACTTTTATTTATTGAGGTCAAAAGCTTTTTGATAATATGGAAAGATGGTTCGATACTATATAAAAATCATTAACATTACTACCAATCAGGATAAAAGTAGTATTCATTACCCATAGGAAATTTCATCATTTCATTTGAATCTTCATTTTTTCTCTCACTTTTTGGGAGATTTTTATTATCTTTATTATAAATTAAATCATTTCTTCTA
This sequence comes from uncultured Prochlorococcus sp., assembly GCA_902591865.1. Lineage (GTDB taxonomy): Bacteria > Cyanobacteriota > Cyanobacteriia > PCC-6307 > Cyanobiaceae > Prochlorococcus_A. The sequence continues at coordinate 4,635 of CACJCK010000009.1, read as the reverse complement.
TCCAAGGTTCTTTCTAACATTTTTTGCTTTCGCCATAATTTAATCTCTTCATGATTACCACTAACAAGAATATCTGGTACTTTCATTTCTTTAAAAATAAGAGGCCTTGTGTAATGAGGATATTCCAACAAAGAAGAATTATGACTTTCATCTATCAAAGAACCTGGGTCTCCAAGAGTCCCTGGTAATAATCTTGTTAAGCCATTAATTATTGATATGGCGGGAATTTCACCCCCTGAAAGAACATAATCACCAATAGACACCTCTTCATCAGCTAAGCATCTAACCCTTTCATCAAAGCCTTCATATTGTCCGCAAATTATTATCAATTGATCCAAAGAACACCATCTTAATAAATCCTTCTGCTTCAAGACTTTTCCTTGTGGAGTCATTAAAAGAGTTTTACCATTTGGTAATTTATTTATTGATTCAAAAGCCTTATAGATGGGCTCTGGTTTTAAAACCATCCCTGGCCCTCCCCCATAAGGCTTATCATCAACTTGCTTATAAGAACCTTCTCCGTATTCTCTTAAATCGTATAAATTTAAATTAATCAGATTTTTACTTAAGGCTCTTGTTATAACGCCTAAATTATTTATTAATTCAAAAGCTTTGGGAAATAAAGTAATTACTTCAAAATTCATATTGTTCATTTAATAATCAATCTCATAACCAAACTCCATTAATTTAGATTCTTTTTTTCGCCAATTTGGTATAACTTTGACAAATAATTCAAGGTGAACAGGACCATTTATCAACTTCTTCATATTAGATCTTGCTGTTTGACCAATAGTCTTTAACATCGAACCTTTTTTACCAATGAGGATTCCTTTTTGACTTGTTCTTTCAACAATAATTGTAGCCAAAATAGCTGTTAACTTCTTACCTTTATCTTTTTTAATTTCCTTGATATTTTCTATTTTTACAGCAACACTGTGAGGGACTTCTTCTCTTGTATTTATTAATACTTGCTCTCTTACTAGATCAGATAACAAATTATCTAATGGTTGATCGCATATTATATCCTCATCAAAGAGCATTGGTCCTTCTGGGAGAAAATTTAATATCATCTCAATCAATTCAAAGCATCCAACTCCTTCAGAAGCACTTACAATTTGAAAACATTTACAAGATCCAAATACTTTTTTATATTGATCTAAACGCACATTCTTAAATTCCTTATTCACTAAATCCCATTTATTTAATACAACAAAAAATTCAATTTCATTTTCAACTAAGAAGTCTCTTATATATTCATCACCTCTGCCAGGTTCAACGCTTGAATCAAGAACTAAAATAACTATATCGACACCATTTATCGCAGATTTAGCGTTTTTTACAAGTATTTCTCCTAGAAGATGATGAGGTTTGTGAACTCCAGGTGTATCTACAAAAATTATTTGTCCAGTTTTTGTTGTAAGTATTCCTCTTAGTTTATTTCTTGTAGTCTGTGCGACAGGAGACGTGATGGTTATTTTCTCTCCAATTAAAGTGTTTATTAAGGTAGATTTCCCTACATTTGGTCTTCCAAGTAAAGTTACAAAACCAGATTTATAATTATTCAAAAGAACTTTAAACTATCGATAATAAAATTCTGATTGAAAATGAAAAAAAAAGCCATAAACTTAAAAGAAACTTCTTTTACCCAAGCTATAAACATATCCGCTCATTGGTGCAAAGAATGGGAAGAAGAACTTTTAAGTGAAGAAGTCTTAGCAGATAGAGTTGCAGAACTAATTAAAACAAAAAATGGTATAAGGGGCTTTTTTGCGTATGCATTGTCAGATCAAGATTGTCATTTATTAGATAATCTTCCTTCTTCAATTGTTTTCAAACTTCAAGAGGGAGGAAACGATGTTGTCGAAATAGTAGTCAAAAATTTAATTATGAGCTCTGCCCAAATCGTTATTCATGATAGGGGAAAGAATTATGAATATAAGTCTAATTCAGAAAATATATCTGAGAGATGTAAGAACATTTTACGCACATTAGAAACTAAGTTGGTTACAAATGCAATTAACCAAATAATTAAAAATTTAGACAATCTTGGAAATAGCTTTGACAATTCGAAAAAATATGATGAGCAGCAAAAGGAATTTATAAAATTTCAAATTTACGATGTTGCAAAATAAAAAAGCGTAGATATGATCTACGCTAATTAATAAATAAATTAAGGAAAAGGGATTAATTAATTCCTTCTGCCTCCACCTTGTAAAGCAATCATTAATCTTAAAATGAATACAAATAGGTTTATGTAAGTTAAATACATACCCAGAGCACCAGCCAGATATTGGTCATCACTATATCTTCTTGGCATTGTGTAAAAATCTAAGAATGACATAGCAACGAATAGAACTGTTCCAAAACCTGCAATCATTAGTTCAAAACCTGAACTTCCAAAAACTCCTGGGGCAAAGAATCCTCCAATTAATTGGACAAACATTGCTATAAGTAAACCTATCAACCCAAGACCGACTACCCCACTTAGTGCTTGACCGACGCTATCACTCATTCTTTGGCCAGTGTAAGAGGCAATAACGAAAGTTATACCTGTAGCTAAAGCAGCTGTTCCAACCGAACCAATACCAATTGTTCCTATTGCTAAAGCAACTATCCCACTTAAGGTGAATCCAGTTAATAAGCTAAATCCCGTTAGTAAAGGCAAAGCTTTAGCATTATTTGCATTATTTGCAGCACTTGTTGCAACAAAAAACAAAATCAATTCTGCAATTAAAGCAACAATTGAGAGTGGCTGAAAAAGCCCAGGATTTGTTGCTATTAGTGAGACACCTGCTAAAACACCTAATGAAGTTAGCACCATACCTCCACCAACATATGGTAAGGCTTTTTGTACAACACTAGGTCCAACTATTGAGCTAGTTTGTGCTTCACGAATAGCTTGATTGAAATTACTACTTGCTGGCATGTTTTTTTTTAATATTTTTTATTCTACTTGATTTTTAAATTTTAAGAGTACGGATCACCAGAGTTATAAAATTATTGATAAGTCTCAATAATTTTCTGAACTAAAGGATGACGAACTACATCTTCAATAGTTAAATAACAAAATTTTATACCTCGAGTTTCCGAGAAAATTCTCGATGCTTCAATTAGGCCGCTTTCTTGATCTTTTTTTAAATCAATTTGTGTAATATCTCCGTTTACGACCATCTTTGATCTCTCTCCTAATCTTGTCAAAAACATTCTCATTTGAGAGCAAGTAGTGTTTTGTGCTTCATCTAGAATAACCATAGAATTATCTAAGGTTCTGCCTCTCATAAATGCTAAAGGAGCAATTTCAATAATTCCCTTATCAATCAAAGAATTTGTTCTATCAAAACCAAAAATACTATGTAAAGAATCAAATAGAGGTCTTAAATATGGATCTACTTTTTGTTGCAAATCACCAGGTAGAAATCCCAAACTTTCACCAGCTTCTACCGCTGGTCTGGTTAGAATAATTTTTTCAATTTTTTTCTCGTTCAATAGTCTTGCTGCACAAACAGTTGCCAAAAATGTCTTACCAGTTCCAGCTGGACCAATTGCGAACGTAAGATCAAAGTTTTCAATTGATTCAACATATTCTTTTTGCCTTATAGTTCTTGGTCTTAAATATCTTCCTTCTTTAGAACGCGCAAGAACTTTTTTCCCAAGTTCAGCATGTGAAGATGATTCCCCAATATTTAGAGAACTTAAAGCTGCTTTAAGATCTACCTCTGGGACTTCTAAACCTTGTTCCCAAATTGGTCTCGTTAGTTCTACTAATGCTGAGGCTCTCTCAATTTTTGAAATAACACCATTCATCTCTAGTTGTAAGCCTCTTATAGTTAACGAAACTCCTGTTAAAGACTCAAATTTTTTTAAGAAAGAATTACCCGGACCAGATAATGCTGTAGCAGCATCAGAGCTTGGCAAATCTATTGTGAAGTGACCAGTTTTGGAAACTTCCTTCATCTAGTTAATGTATAAAAAAAATTTATCAAAGCATTAGCTTTAAGCTTCATTACCCTCGCTTTGAGCTTTAATACTATTATTTTTTTCAACTTCGGTTTTAGCCTTAGCTAATTTTTCTTTCTCTAACTTTGCCTTTCCAATTGCGATAGAGGATCTTTCAGTTTTTTCTAATAGCCCGCCCTTTTCTAATAAAGTTCTTACTACACTAGTTGGCTGAGCACCCTGTGTAAGTCTTGTTCTTAAAGCTTCAGTGTCAAGCCTAGTTTCCTTAGTTCTTGGGTTATAAAAACCTAGTTCTTGTAGAGGTCTACCATCTCTTCTGGAAGTACTATTGCATGCAACAATTCTGAAACTTGCCTCTTTTTTCTTTCCAAAGCGCTTAAGGCGCAGTTTAATCATCTTAAATTAATCTGTTTTTAATAATAATATCACTCAAAGGTAAAAATCAAGAAACTATAAATCAGCAAACCCTTTTTTCTTCTTATTATTTTTTTGTTTTTTCATTGGTTTATTACCTCCCATTCCTGGCATTCCTCCCATTCCTGGCATTCCTCCCATTCCTGGCATTCCTCCGTTCGACATTTGTTTCATAAAGCCTCTCATTCTTTGAAAATCAGCTAGTACTTTATCTACATCTTTTGCTTCATAACCGCTACCCTGAGCAATTCTTTGTCTTCTTGA
>CACJCK010000008.1 GCA_902591865.1 uncultured Prochlorococcus sp. | reverse complement strand
GGTATATCAAGTTATTCTTTAGCACTTGAAGGAATCATTGGATTTTTAGGTAGTAAAAATTAAATGCTAGTTGATTTTAAAAGGCCTTCTTCTCATATTAAATATTTATCTTCATTAACCTCAGATGAGTGGATCAAACTCGCATTATCTAATCCAATAGATATTCTTATTGACCATGCTCATTGTGAAAGAAAAGCAGCAGGAGTGGCTATTCAGTTGATGTTTAGATATCCATCAGAACAAAATCTAGGAGAAGTTCTAAGTCCAATAGCGAGAGAAGAGTTAGAGCATTTTGAAAAAATACTTTATTTTTTAAAGGATCTTGGACATTCTCTTAAATCCTTAAAACCGCCTCCATATGGAGCCGAATTGTCCAAGAATATAAGTAAGGAAGAGCCCAACAGAATGCTTGATAGTTTCTTGATCGCAGGACTTATTGAGGCGAGAAGTCATGAAAGATTAAGCTTGCTGGCTCTGAATTCTGAAGATAAATCGTTTAAAGCCCTTTATGAGTCTCTGCTTGAGAGTGAGGCAAGACATTTTGGAGTTTATTGGAAACTAGCGCAAACTAAATTCTCTAAAAATCAAACTTTCAAAAGGTTAGAGGAATTGTCTGAAATTGAGTCAGCAATATTGGCTGAAACTTGTATGATTCCACGGGTTCATAGCTAGAAATAATTAAATTAAGAATGTTAATAAAAAAGTTTTTAACAGTATTTACAGGTTATAAAAGTGATACAGTATCATTCACTATTGTTGGTGTTGGGCCTGGAGATCCATCGCTTTTAACAATTGCTGCTGTGAAGGCAATAAAAAAAGCGAAAGTAATAGTTTCCCCAATATCAGATGACAATAAAAAGAGTTTCGCTGCAGAAATAGTCAAGAAATATACCAAATTCAAAAAAAACATGCCTATCATTTTCCCAATGGCTAGAAAGGATTTTGATCCTGATGAAATTTGGTCTAATGCTGTAGAAAAAATTGTGAAATTTATACAAAATGGAGAATCAGTTGTTTTACTTTGTCTTGGAGATACTTCACTATTTGCGAGTTCTTCAAATATTCTGAGGATAATAAAGCAAAATTATCCTGAAATCATTACCAAAACAATACCTGGTATTTCTTCTGTGTCAGCAGCAGCAGCTTTGAATGATTTTGATTTAGTTAAAAAAGGCGAGACCTTGATCATCAAAGAATGCCCTTCTTCAGAATCAGAATTAACATCCCTAATTAGGGAAAGTAAGGGAAATAAAATTGTCTTGGCCATTATGAAAGTTGGGAAAAGATGGAATCTAGCAAGGGATATTTTAAAAAAAGAGGATATCATCAATAAATCATTAATAGCTTCAAGTGTTGGTATGTCTGATCAAATTATTCAATATGCATCACAATATAAAAAGGATTTTATGCCTTATTTTTCTTTGATTTTGATCAGGTTCGATTAATGCAAAAAAGAGGAAAATCTTTTGAAAATCAATTTACGTGGCCAATATGTAAGGAACTATTATTTTTTATTCTTGAAGATAAGGTTAGTGATGTATTTGTTTGTGAATTAATTTGGGAAAGACTTTTTTATACTAAAGAACTATCTATAAATTATTGGGCTTTTAGCTCATTAACTCCTTCTTATTGGTCAGAAAAATTTAAACAAGCTCCTCAAATTATTTCAGAGCGACCAGCCTCAGTACATTTGACTCGATCAATTCCAAAAGGCTATAAACAGGGATTGAAAAATTTTCTTAATTTTAAAGGTTATAAGATTAATGAACTCTATCCTAGAAGAACTAGAAGAGCGACTGCAGTAAATTGGTTGATTTATTGGGCAATTGAAAATGATTGTTTTTCAAAAGATAATGAATTAATGCCAAGTGCTACTACACCTCCTGTTAATCCAGTTAAAGGACATTTTGGCGATCCAGAAATAAAATAAGTTTTTTTAAATAAGGTAAATGATTCTATTAAAGGTATAGTTGTAATGGATACTACTTTCTTTGGAGAGAAGAATTGATTCTTCCTACAATAGCAATTATCGGAAGACCGAACGTTGGGAAATCTACCTTAGTTAATCGTCTTTGCCAAAGTAATGATGCAATAGTATTTGACAAACCTGGTGTTACAAGAGATAGAACTTATCAAAATGCTTCATGGGGAGGTAAGGAATTTCAAATAGTTGATACTGGAGGTTTAGTTTTTGATGATGATAGTGAATTTCTTCCAGAAATAAGGACTCAAGTTTTCTTGGCTCTGGAAGAGGCTTCACTCGCGTTACTTGTAGTAGATGGGAATCAAGGCGTTACTGATGGTGATTTATCAATAGCAAAATGGTTAAGGAACTCAAGCTGTAAAACAATTGTTGCTGTTAATAAATGCGAATCGACTACTCTAGGAATATCCCTAGCTTCAGAGTTCTGGAAATTGGGATTGGGCGAACCTAACCCTGTTTCTGCTATTCATGGTTCAGGTACTGGAGATCTTTTAGATCTTGTTATTGGCCAACTTCCTGAAAATAATATCCAGGATGATGAAGAAAAGATAATGATGTCAATTATTGGTAGGCCTAATGTTGGTAAATCTAGTTTGTTAAATTCAATCTGTGGAGAAAAAAGAGCAATAGTTAGTGATATTAGTGGTACGACAACTGATTCAATAGATACGCTTATTAAAAAAGGTGATAATCATTGGAAAATTATTGATACTGCAGGGATTAGAAGAAAGAAAAATGTTAAATATGGTACAGAATTCTTTGGTATTAATAGGGCTTTTAAATCTATAGATAGAAGTGATGTTTGTGTTTTAGTTATAGATGCTATAGATGGAGTAACTGATCAAGACCAGAAGCTGGCCGGGCGCATAGAAGAACAAGGCAGAGCTTGTATAATTGTTGTTAATAAATGGGATCTTGTAGAGAAAAATAGTTTAACAATTTATCAAGTAGAAAAAGAACTTAGATCTAAACTTTATTTTTTACACTGGTCAAAAATGATTTTTATATCTGCCCTAACTGGTCAAAGAGTTGATAATATTTTTGAGCATGCTATTAATGCTGTAAATCAACATAGAAGAAGAGTTACAACATCTGTAGTTAATGAAGTACTTAAAGAATCAATCAGTTGGAAAAGTCCTCCAACGAAGAGAAGTGGTAAGCAAGGCAGGCTTTATTACGGTACTCAAGTAAAGAACAAACCTCCCACTTTTACTCTTTTTGTAAATGACCCTAAATTATTCGGAATAACTTATAGAAGATATATTGAAAAACAAATTAGAGTAAATTTAGGCTTTGAAGGCACACCCCTTATTTTACTTTGGAGAGGGAAACAGCAAAGAGCCTTAAATAAAGAAGTCGAAAGAGAAAATATAGAGTTAATTCAAAAAGATTAATGAATTTGCTAACCAAATTTTCTGTTGGTCAATACGTTCATGGTAATAGAAGTTGGCTAAGAATCATAGATAGTAGATTAAAAATAATTATTGTGATGATATTTTTAATCACTCCAATTTGGGCAGGTCCAATATGGAGATTGAGTTTAGTTGTTTTTTTACTATTAATTACTTTTTTAAGTTTATTGCCATCCAGAGTATGGTGGCGATCATTATTTTTCCTCTCATGTTTGTCACTATTAATTGGATGTATATCAATACTTGCCTCGTCTGATATTCAATCTCTTGATGGCTACATAAGAAATCCCAATGAGTTGCAAGTAGTACTAGAAAGCAAAAAAGAATGGAATATTTTGCAAATTCATTCGCAGAAGATATGGTTTATTAATTTTGGTCCCTACAATTTATCAAGAAAAGCTTTTGAACTAGGAATAAAAACCTCCACTTTGATATTTACCGTTGTTCATAGTGTGAATTTGATGCTTTTAACCACATTGCAGGAAGACATTGTATGGGGATTAAGTTGGTTTATGTATCCATTAAGAAAGATTGGATTACCAACTAGCAAGTGGCTTTTTCAGTTGTTAATTGCATTACGTTTTATTCCTTTAGTGCAAGAAGAACTTCAAAATATCATTAAATCAGTTTCAGTTAGATCAATAAATTTTCGAAATTTAGGATTAAAGAAATCCTTTAATGTTTTATTAATTTTAGTGGAAAGGTTATTTCAAAATATATTTCTGAGAATTGATTATGGAGCGGAATCTTTACTATCAAAGAAAAAAATTATTATAAAAACCAACAGATTTAGAACTCTTTATCCTTCAAAATCTCTCAATGTAATTGTTAATACATTATCGATTTGTTTTATTTGCATAGCAATTTTTCTTAGAAAACTGTATGGTGCATTATAAATAATAAATTATTTTAGGTTTGAGTTCTGAGCGTTATTTAAACCATCCAACATTTGGCATGTTATATCAAGTTTCTCCTGGAAATGATGGGAGAGATATTTATGCGACTTTATATGCTCAAAAAATGTTTTTCTTGGTAGAAGTTCGACAGAGAGAAGTTTTTTTTGAAGTTATACCTTATTTAGATGCCCGTAGTCAGGCCGAATTAAACCTTCAAAAAGCTAGAAGAAAAGGATCTGAAGAGGTTTCTAAATGGGAGAATTTATTTACGCAAACTTTCTTATAAAGGTGAACCCTGCAAATTATTTAAAAATAAAAAACAAAATCCCACCAAATGTAAATATTCTTGCGGTAAGTAAAGGATTTAAAAGTCAAGAAATCAAGACTATTCAAAATATCGGTCAGAATGATTTTGGTGAAAGTAAGTTTCAAGAGGCGTTTGAAAAACAATTAATTTTAAAAGACCTTAAACAAATAAATTGGCACTTTATTGGAAGAATACAAAGTAATAAAATAAGAAAGATAGTCCAAAATTTTAAATATATTCATTCAGTAGATTCATTTGAAAAGTTGCAAAAGATTTCTAATATTTCTCGTGAAGAGAAGAAAAATCCATTAATAATGTTGCAGGTTAAGTTGAGTGATGATCCTACAAAAGGAGGCTTTAATCCTGAATTTTTAAAATTGAAATGGAGAGAAATTCAAGAATTGAAAAATATTTCATTAACCGGTTTGATGACTATCAATCCTAGAGGACTTAGCTCTAAAGAAAATCTAGGGTTGTTCAAAAAATGTCGTTTTCTGGCTGATTCACTGCAACTATCAGATTGTTCCATGGGGATGTCAAGTGATTGGAAGGAAGCTATTGATGCTGGATCAACTTGGTTAAGATTAGGAGCATTGATTTTTGGAGCTAGAGCCTAATTAGTTATTTTTTTATAAAAATCTTATATATAAACTTGCAGTAAAGTTCAACAAACGTTATTTAAGTATAGGTAGTTTATTCATGTAAAAAATGAATCTATTACTTAAGGTTATTAAACCTTAGTAATTAATTTCAAGAGGATTTAAAAGGTGTCACTTATTTCTAAATTAAAGGCAGTTGTTGCAGGAGATGAGTATCTCGATGATGATTTTGATGAGTTGGACTATACATCAGAGGATGAATTAAATGAAATTAATAATTCCAAACAAAATCCGAGGAATGCAAATGCCCTTGCGAATTCAAACCCATTCGATTTTATGAATAACAATAGATCATCAAAAGTGGTTGGCATGCCTGGGATTTCGAATTCATCCTCAGAAGTAAGCTTAATGGAACCAAGAAGTTTTGATGAGATGCCTCAAGCTATACAAGCATTAAGAGAGAGAAAAACCGTAATTCTTAATTTAACTATGATGGATCCTGATCAAGCTCAAAGAGCTGTTGATTTTGTTGCAGGGGGCGCATATGCGATTGATGGACATCAAGAGAGAGTCGGTGAAAGTATTTTTCTTTTTGCACCAAGTTGTGTCAATGTAACTAGTTCTTCACAAGAAGAAGCATCTCCTTCTTCTGTGCCTACAGAAAACGCACCACAATATAGTTTGGGCAAAAATACTACTCCTGAACCAGCATGGGGTAATTCTAAATTAAGTGCTTATTCGTGATTAATCTGTGACTGATAAGATTGCGATTATTGGGTTCGGAAATATTGCAAGTGCTATAGTAACTCCTTTATTAGATAACAAATTAGTTCAGCCAGAGAATGTTTTTTGTGTAGTTAATTCAGAAAAAAGTTTAGAAAATATAAAAAAAAATTATAAATATAATATTAATGTTTGTAAATCAGGTTCTAAAGAGTCAAAAATAATTTGGGATTGTCAATATAAACTTCTTTCGATAAAACCCCAACAATTTAATGATGTAAGTGAGGCCCATCATATAAAAAACAAGGATAATTTAATAGTTTCAATTCTTGCGGGGGTTTCAATAAATAGACTTATTCAAAAGTTTCCTAATCATAAATGTGTGAGGGTGGTTACAAATATTCCAATAACTATTGGAAAAGGCTTAACAGGAATTTCTTGGGGAGAAGATATTACAGAAGATCAGAAAAGATTTACAAAAAAATTATTTGAAAAAACTAGTAAGATTTATGAATTTACTGAAGATTACCTTGATATATTTTTAGCCTTAACTTCCTCAGGGCCTGCAATTATTGCTTTAATTATAGAGGCATTAAGTGATGGAGGATTGAGCGGCGGATTACCAAAAATACTTTCAGAGGAACTCATTTTAGAAATGATACTAGGGACTACTAGTCTAATAAAAGAAAATAAACTAACTACTTCTGAGATTAAAAATTTAGTAACTTCTCCAGGAGGAACAACTATTTCTGCTTTAAGGGTTTTAGAAAAAAAGAGTGTAAGGTCAGCATTAATTGAATCAATAGTTTCAGCTAGTAATAGAAGTAAAGAGTTTCGTTAGGTTTTTCAATTATCTTTTAAGTTCATATAAACTTTTTCAAGTGAATTTATATTTTTAGCAATTGTGTATCTGTTGAGTATACGTTCTCTAGCTTTTTTCGCAAGATCTTTTGTAAATGAAGGGTGTTCTACAAGAATTGGGATTATAGTTTTTAATTGTGCAGCCACATTATCAGTTGAAATTACTATTCCTGCTCCGTTATCTAAAACTTCACCATCAGCCCCAGCATCTGTAGCTACACAAGCAGTACCAGCAGACATTGCCTCTAAAAGTGATAATGATAAACCTTCTACTAAGCTTGGTAAGAAAAATACTTCTGCTATTTGCATTATTGCTATCCTAGTTTCTAAATCTAATTCGGCACCCCACCAAAGTAATTTCTCATTACCAAGGTTAGAAAAACTATTTTCAAGTGTTGGCTTCATTGGTCCATCACCAACAATAACTAATTTGCAATTTTGAGTTTTTGTTTGGCGCCAAGAACGTAAAAGTGCCTCGATATTTTTCTCATTTGCAATCCTTCCCATATATAAAAAGATTCTTTTATTTCCAAGTTTGTTTTTTACCTGATCATATTTTTTACTTTTTTCGCAAAAAGGTTTCCAAATATTTTCATCAACGCCGTTTGGAATAATTATTTGTTTTTCTTTAGGTACTCCTAATTTCTCAAGAACATTTTTTTGAGGTTCAGAAAAAATAATTATTTTATCAAACTTTGCTAAAGAGGGAGCATAAAGTTGATATGTTAATTGTTGAGTGCTCGCAGTTAGATTTCTATTTTTTGAATCAAATGGTGGATGAAATGTTCCTATCAGAGGCACATTAATTTCATTACAAAGCTCTGGAAGTCTAAAGTCTAAAGGAGATAAAGTTAGGCTTGCATGTACTATGTCAGGTTTTAATCTTTCCAATGATAGCCTTAGCTCTTTTTCTGCCCTTGGTGAGGGTATTGTATAAACTTGAGATTTAATTAAATATGGGAGACTTACATCAGGATCATTTGCAAGAAATAATGGGTTTGATGAATTTGAACTAGAGGGATTGTCGAAATGAATAAAACTAATTGTATGCCCTCTGGCCTTTAATTCATTAGTAGTTGAATTACCGTAAGTTACATTTCCACAAAAAGGGGATTTTTTTCCCAACCAGGCAATATGAACCACATTAATTGGATTAACTATTTATTAAGTTAACAGGCAAAGGCGCCATGATCATATTTTTTAAATTTTCCAATGCTTCATGAAATGCTAACTATATATCTCTCTCAACATTTTTAGTGAAGATAGATCCTTCTCTAATTGATTAGAGATCCATGTCTCAATAATGAATAATATTTTAAGCCAGACTTTTTTTGGACCCAACAACTCCCCATTAGATTTTATTGGTAATTCTGGGAAAAGAAGTCTCTGTAATAGAGCGACTTCAGATGCATTTATTTTTAGATTACTTTGAGGATCTTCTATGGATGAAAACCCTTCACTCGGGAAATAATAACAACTCCATTCCCAATTTCCTAAAGGTGGAATAATAGGTTCTCCAGTTTTACAACAATGATGAATTGGTAAATTAATACCCCCGATGGCTAATAGATGGATTAAAGATTGAATACTCATTGAGAGCATTTTAATATCTTCTTCTTGAGACTCTTTATATAAATAAATCCTATCAAGATGTGCAAGAACGCAAGATAAATAGTCTTGTTGCTTGTCATTATTACCTACTAATAAAAATGTTAATTCAGTTATCGCTTGTGCGGCTGCAAGACATTCAATATTTTTCCCTAGACCAGAATAGCTTTTTAATATTTTAATTTGACGTACAGATTTAAGATTTCTTTTCCCAAAAATCTGCAGACTTAGATATGTTAAGGGAGTAGCTGCGGCAAGACTACTTTTAGGACGCCTAGCACCAGGTGCCGCTAATCTAACAATCCCTTGCTCATCTGTAAGGATAGTTATTAATCTATCATTCTCGCCTAATGGAGAAGCTTTAATACAGAGACCTTTTAGTCTGCACTCACCAGAACCAGACATTTAAATAACGTTTACTTCTTCAAAAATTTCACAAAAATTGGAAGTTCCCACACAACTAATTCCACTATCAAATAAATCAATTACTTGCGTCAGTTTTTTTATGCCACCTACAACTTTGATTTGATTTTGTGAGCCTGTTATTTTTAGTATTTCGGGGACATCATTAGATGTAAGAAGAGGTCCAAAACCATCTCCGAATTGAAAATTTTTTATTCCTAATTCCAAACATATTTCAATCGCATTAATAAAAACTTCTTCTTGAATTTTTGATTTATTTATGACTATTGAAACTGGTAATCCAGATAATTTAACTTGCTCAATTTCAGCAGCGAAAGTTTCTAAATTTCTTTTGGATAAATTGATAAAGTTTGGGATATATTCAATTCCTTTCGCGCCCTTATCTTTTGCAAAACTAACTAATTCTTCAATAAATGAAACTGGTAAATCTGCTAAAGGGTAAGAAATAAGTACGTTTATATCCGCGCTGTAATTACCCAAACAGTTTTTAAGATCAGTTAAATAATTTAGTGACGTAGAAATATTTTTGATATTGTATTTTCTTATTAAATCGCAATTCGCGCAGAAATCCTCCCAAGATAGATAAGGGTTAATAATAATCGCATGAATTTTCTCGTTTAATTCATATTCAATATTGGGCATTTAAAACTTATTTAGATTGAATAAGTCCATAACCTCCATGATTCCTTTTATATATAACTTGAAGTTCATTATTTTTCTTGTTTCGAAAAACATAAAAATCATGATCAATTAAATCTAATTGTTTTCTTGCTTCTTCTGATGAAATTGGAGTCATTTCAAAGTATTTATTTTTAATAGATGGCTCAGGCAGACTTGCTTCAGTACCTTCTTTAAATAAAGCTTTATCTAAAAAACTTGATTCCATACTTTCAATTGGTAAAGAATCTTTATTTTTAAATTGTTTATTATGAATTGTTTTATTGTTTCTTTCTTTGTATTTACGTAATTTTCTACAAAGTTTATTTGAAACTAAATCAATGCTTGAGTATAGATTTTCAGTTTTTTCTTCAGCTCTAATTACTGTACCATTTGCAAAAATAGTAACTTCTGCAGTTTGGAACGAGACTCTTGGGTTCTTTTCAATTGAAAGGTGTATGTCAGCTTCTTTCACGATATCCTTATAATGATGCGTTGCTTTTTCTATCTTAGCCTCGGTATATTCTTTTAATGCTCCAGTGAGCTCAAGATTCTTTCCATGGATTAAAATTTTCATAACAAATATAAAAATATATACTTACTTTCTAAATCTACTTAAATATGGAAAATAGAACAGCAATAATTAAACAACCTGATAATATTTCTTCTTTTAATGATGTTTATAAATTACAAAAAGAATATCAGAAGTCATTGATTTTAGATAATTCTAATCCAGACTTTATTTGGATAGGGGAGCATAAACTTTGTTATACATTAGGTAGAGGATCTAATTACGATAATTTACTATTTTCATTGGATGATAATAAATATGATGTTTTTAAGATTAATAGAGGTGGTGAGGTTACTTGTCATATGCCTGGTCAATTAGTAACTTACTTGGTTTTAGATTTGAAAAATTTTAATAAAGATTTAAATTGGTATTTAAGAAAACTTGAAGAAATCATTATAAAAATTCTTGGAACTTTTAATTTAGATTGTAAATCTAGAAAAGGTTTTACTGGTGTTTGGATAGGAAATAAGAAAATTGCCTCTATTGGAATTGGTTGTAAAAGATGGATTACGATAAATGGATTTTCAATCAATGTTAACTGCGAACTAGAAAACTTTAATAGAATTAATCCTTGCGGAATAGAGAATTGTTTTATGGCAAATATGATTGACTATAACAAAAATTTAAATATTCAAGAAATCAAGAGAATTGTTAAAAAAATCATTCAGGAAGAATTTAATTTTGATTTTGTATCAAAATAGAAATTAAAATTTCAAAATCGATTTCATATGGGTGATTTAGCTTATTGGTCTTCAGCCAAACCTCTTTATAAAAAAGATAAATTTGCTAAAAATAGAGATTTTATTAAGAAGCTTCATCATATAGATCAAATTTGGGAAAAATTAAAATTTAAATGTGGTGATACTTTAGCTGTTTGCGATTTAAGAGGAAAATACCAAGAAAGATTTTCTTATTCTGAGCTGGCTGATTTAATAACAAAAGTTTCTTTTTCATTTAAAAATTATGGTTTAGTAAAGGGAGATGTAGTTACTGTAATATCTGAAAATTCTCCAAGATGGCTAGTAGTAGATCAAGGCTTAATGCGATTAGGAGCTATAAATGCAGTGAGAGGTATTAATTCTCCTTCAGTAGAATTAGATTATATTATTGAGCACTCTAATTCAGTAGGTCTAGTAGTTCAATCTAAGGAGATTTGGCTAAAGTTGAACAACAAAGAAGAATTAAAAAAAAGACTGAAATTTATAATCAATTTAGAAGATGAACAATTTGAAAGTTTAATAGGTTGGAGTAAATTTATAAGTTCAGTAGAAAAAGAAAATTCACAAAATAATAATCTTAAAAAATTTAATCCAGAAATTGATGACGTCGCTACTATTCTTTACACTTCTGGGACAACAGGAAAACCTAAAGGTGTCCCCTTGACTCATGCAAATTTTTTACATCAAATAATCAATTTAGCCTATATTGCTGATCCAGAACCTGGGACCTCTGTATTAAGCGTTTTGCCTATCTGGCATTCTTATGAGAGGAGTGCTGAATACTTCTTTTTATCATGTGGTTGTTCTCAATATTATACAATTCCAAAATTTCTGAAAGATGATATTACACAAATAAAACCTGTTGTCATGGCTACTGTACCAAGACTTTGGGAGGCAATACATGATGGTTTTTTTCAGGCGTTGAAAAAAATGCCTTCCAAAAAGCAAAAACTTATTAAGTTTTTGATTAGTAATAGTTCAGTTTTCAAAAGAAGTCTAAGAAAGATAAGAAATTTAGATATCAATCAAATAACTTTTAAATCAAAAATCCCCTTACTGGGTTCTGTTATTGGTCGATATCCTTTACATAAATTGTCTACTATTTTTTTATGGCCGAATATTCTTAAACAACTATGCGGAGAAAAACTGAAATTTCCTATTAACGGCGGAGGGGCATTGCCAGAACATGTGGATCTTTTTTTTGAATCTTTAGGTGTAGATGTTTTGGTGGGATATGGCCTCACAGAAACTAGTCCAGTATTAACTTGTAGGAGAAGAGAATTAAATGTTAGAGGATCATCCGGTCAGCCTCTAGCGTTTACTGAAATCAAAATAGTTAATGATGATAAAAAAAAGATTCTGAAATTCAGAGAAATCGGAAAAATTCTTGTTAAGGGACCACAAGTAATGAAAGGTTATCTTAATAATGAATTAGCTACAAAAGATGTTTTATCTAAGGATGGTTGGTTTGATACTGGTGATTTAGGTTTCCTAATACCAAATGGTTCTCTTTTTATAACAGGAAGAGCCAAGGATACAATAGTGTTATCAAGTGGTGAAAATATAGAACCGAATCCGCTTGAGACTGAAATCCTTAGTTCTGAATTTATTAATCAGATTCAACTAGTAGGACAAGATAAGAAATGTTTAACAGCCCTTGTAGTGCCTAATGTCGAATTGGTTAAAAACAAGTTTTTGGAAGAAGATCTTTTGCAATTAAACCTCAATAAAAATATTGGTAGATTTTTTAAATCACAAATTAATAATTTGCTTAAGAGTCGATTAGGAGCAAGATCAGAAGAACAAATATTAGATTGTTTTTTTGTTGATCCCTTTACTTTAGAAAATGGTTTGTTAACACAAACTCTTAAACAAAAAAGAAAAGAAATAGAAAAAAAGTATACATTACAAATAGAAAATATGTATGAAAACAAATTTAGTAAGAAAATTTGATTTGATCTATCTATATTGAAAAGGTAATTTAATTTTTTATGGAAACAAAAAACTCAATATCTATAAAGCGCTCAATAGCTATTAAAGCTGTAGTTACACCAACTTGGAAGGAAGATGCTGAAAAAGAATTAAGTAAAGCGATTTCAAACATAGACCAGCAATTATCTCAACTTGAGCAGGAGGGGCAGCAAATAGTAAATAATATTAGATCCCAATCGGTTAATCCTCTAGATCCAAGAGTTCAAGAACAGGTTAGTCAGGTGCAACAACAAGTTGCAGCAAAACGAAATGAAATTGAAGAACAAAAAAGAAATCTACTTCAACAACAAAGTCAAGTTCGCGAATTAAAAATGGACGAAATTGTTGATCAAGGACAAGTGGATAGTTTCTGTGATGTCGCTGTGGGAGACAATCTTATTGAAAAAATGCAAGTATCGATTACGGTTAAGGATGGAGTTATTCAATCTATAGATAATAATTAAATAAAAAGATTTAGTATTTTTGATAAAAATAAGCAAATTTTAATTGTGAAAAGTTTTAAATCTTATCCATCTAAATTATTACTTTCTTAAGTTTTAAGAGTTCCCACTGTGAACATGATTTCGTATAATTAGTTCAAGAGTTTAAAGGGTTCTTAATCATAAAAACTTTTGAAAGTTTGGTAAAAATCCCTTGAAACTTATGCAATAACAATTTTCTTATGTCTCACGAAATATTCATGCCTGCATTGAGTTCTACTATGACGGAGGGCAAGATTGTGGAATGGTTGAAAAATCCCGGAGATAAGGTTGAAAGAGGTGAATCTGTCTTGGTTGTTGAATCTGACAAGGCAGATATGGATGTTGAATCTTTTCAAGATGGATATCTTGCGGCTGTTTTAATGCCTGCTGGCAGCACTGCACCAGTAGGAGAGACTATCGGTCTTATTGTAGAAAATGAGGATGAGATAGCTTCTGTTCAAGAACAAAATAAAGGAAATCAACCCGAAGTTTCTAGTTCGGATCAACTTGAATTGGTAAGCAATAAAACTGAAGAAAAACCTGTGGTTCAAAGTGAAATTGTTGAAAAACAAGAAAAAGAAGTCGTATTAATGAGTGAAAAGGCAGCCTCATCTTTAAATAGTGATCAAATAAATGCTGCTACTAGTAATGTTTCTTCGAGGGTGATTGCATCTCCAAGAGCTAAAAAACTTGCTTCTCAAATGGGCGTTGATTTAGCAAAGGTTCATGGATCCGGACCTCACGGAAGGATTCAAGCCGATGATATTTTAAAAGCTAATGGCCAACCAGTCTCTATACCATGGATAGGTGAAGGTGGTTCTCCTGCAAGTATGCCTGGTGCACATTTCGGAGTTGAAAGTAAACCAGAAACTTCAGGAAATAGTTTTGGTAATCCCGGAGAAACAGTTAAATTTAATACTCTACAAAAAGCGGTAAATAAAAATATGGAATCTAGTTTAGATGTGCCATGTTTTAGGGTGGGTTATTCCATTAACACAGATAAATTAGATAATTTCTACAAAAAAGTTAAACAGAACGGAGTTACTATGACTGCTTTACTAGTAAAGGCAGTTGCAAAGACACTAAAGAAACATCCTCAAGTTAACTCAAGTTTTTCAGAGAATGGAATTTCTTATCCAGAAAATATAAATATTGCTGTTGCTGTTGCGATGGAAGATGGTGGACTAATAACTCCAGTTTTAAAAGAACCATGCAATACTGATTTATTTGAATTGTCTAGAGAATGGAAAGATCTCGTAAAAAGATCAAGATCAAAACAATTAGAACCTGATGAATACTCAACGGGAACCTTCACTTTATCTAACCTTGGGATGTTTGGAGTTGATAGATTTGACGCAATTCTTCCTCCAGGTACCGGTGCTATTTTAGCCATAGCATCATCGAAACCAACCGTTGTTGCTAATAGTGATGGTTCAATATCTGTTAAAAAAATAATGCAAGTAAATCTAACAGCTGATCATAGAGTGATCTATGGAGCTGATGGAGCTTCATTCTTAAAAGACTTGGCTTCCCTAATTGAAGATAAGCCAGAGACTCTTGTCTCCTAAATTTAATTGATTTCTCAAATTAATAATGAAGAAAGAGATTATAAGCTTGAAGCTTATGATTATTTACTTGATCCTTCATTAATTGCTAGTAAACCTTCTGCAATTAGGCATGAATCAAGATTGATGATAGTTAGAAATAGTTTTTTAGAAGAAGACTGTTTAACTAATAAATTTACCAAGAATCTTTTAGATGAATTTAGAGAAGGGGATCTTGTAGTTGTTAACAATACTAAGGTAATGAAAGCTAGGTTAAAGGTTGAATTAGAAAATAAGACATTAGTAGAATTATTAGTTTTAGAAAGATCCCATGAATGTGTTTGGTTATGTTTGGCAAAGCCAGCAAAAAAGTTAAAAATAAATAGAAAATTAAAATTAAAATCTCCATTAGCACAAGATATTAATTTGATTGTTGATGGAGTTGATGAAGAAACTGGAGGGAGATTTATTAAATTTCCGGAAAATATAACTTGTCTCAATTCAATGAATGAACTTCTTGATAAATACGGGGAAATCCCGCTTCCTCCATATATAAAAAATTCCGAAGAAGAATCTTTTCATGAGAAAAGTTATCAAACTGAGTATGCAACAAATCCGGGGGCAGTTGCTGCACCAACAGCTGGTTTACACTTAAGCAAAAGTCTTATTTCCAATCTAAAAAAAAAAGGCGTAATAATCTTACCGATAACTTTGCACGTGGGTTATGGAACATTCAAACCAATTGATCAAGAAGATTTAAGTAACTTAAAACTTCACAAAGAATGGGTAAGTGTTAATAAGGAAGTAGTGGAGGAAATACAAAGAATAAAGAAAACAGATAGAAAAATAATTGCTATTGGTACAACTAGCGTAAGAGCTCTTGAAAGTTGTTATTCTCACGAAATTAATGACTTTATTCCCATAGCTAAATACGTAGATTTAGTAATTAAGCCAGGTTATAAATTCAAGGTAGTTGATGGATTATTAACTAATTTTCATCTCCCTAAAAGTTCATTATTACTTTTAGTAAGTGCAATGATTGGTAGAGAAAGATTATTAGATCTATATAAAAAAGCCATAAAAGAAAAATTTAGATTCTTCTCTTATGGCGATGCGATGTATATTTCACCAGATTCACTACTGGAGAAAAAATAGATTTAGGCTTTGACTGGTTCTTGAATGATTCCGCTTGGAACTTCAGTAAACATAATTGATGATAAATATCTCTCTGCTAAATCAGGTAGGACAACTACAATAGTTTTTCCCGCATATTCATCTTGTTCAGCTAATCTCACAGCAGCAGCAGCAGCAGCTCCACAAGATATTCCAACTAATAAACCTTCTTCTTTTGCTAATTTTAGAGCCATCTCGATTGATTCGTCATTTGTTACCTGTTCAACCTTATCAACAATTGACAAGTCAAGGTTCTTAGGAATAAATCCTGCTCCAATTCCTTGAATTTTATGTGGTCCAGATTTAACCTCTTCTCCATTCATTGTCTGTGTAATAACAGGACTATGTGAGGGTTCTACAGCTACAGAAGTAATATTTTTGCCCTTCTCTTGCTTAATGTATCTTGAAACTCCTGTAATTGTGCCGCCTGTTCCCACCCCTGCAACTAAAACATCAATTTCACCATCGCAATCATCCCAGATTTCAGGTCCAGTAGTTTTGAAATGAATTTCAGGGTTTGCTGGATTATCAAATTGACCTGGCATGAAATATTGAGAAGGATTACTTTCTGCAATTTCTTTAGCCTTAGCTATTGCTCCAGGCATACCTTTAGATGCCTCTGTTAAAACAATTTCAGCACCCAACACTGCCATAACCCTTCTTCTTTCAATTGACATGGATTCTGGCATTGTAAGGATGAGTTTATAACCTCTTGCTGAAGCAGTAAAAGCTAGAGCAATTCCTGTATTTCCAGAAGTTGGCTCAACAATAGTTTTGTCTTTTGTAAGTTTCCCACTCTTCTCTGCATCCCAAATCATGTTTGCGCCAATCCTACATTTGACACTATAAGCGGGGTTTCTACCTTCAATTTTTGCAAGTACTGTAGCTTTCGCGTTTTTAGTAACTGATTTTAATTTTACTAATGGAGTGTTTCCAATAGCAAAACTGTTGTCCTCATAAATTTTTGCCATTTATATATTGAGAAAATATATATTAATACTAACTATTATTCTGAAAAAGAGCATATAAGTTTCTATACGGTAAATACTAGGAATTTAGAAATTATTTAGTGCTTCAGAAAAGCTTTTCCATAATTGATCTTGGTCTTCTAATCCAACTGATACTCTAATAAGGTGCGAGGGTATACCAAAACTTTCAGCCCAATCCAACTCGTCATAATGAGCTAATAAAACATAAGGACAAACTAGAGTAAATTTTGTACCTAAACTAGGTCCTTTAGATACTTGTAGAGAATCATAAAATTTCTTAGCTTTGTTCAATCCTCCATTTAATTCAAATGATAATAAGCAACCGTATCCTCCATCAGAAGTAAGTAAAGAATTAAAATTTGGACAATTTTCAGGATGGAAAATATTTTTAATCTCGCTATGAGTCTCCAATCTTTTTTTTAATTCTAAACATGCTTTATTTTGTTCAAAAACTCTTTGATTTACATCTCTACTAACTTTCTCTAGATAAACTGTATCTCCATCAGAAAGTGTTGGAAGATTAATCTCGTTTAATGCATTTCTAAATTGATCAATCCATTTGCTTTTTGGATTTAGTATTAATGATCCGGCAAGAATATCACCACTACCTGAAAAAATTTTTGTAAGTGAAGTAAAAACTATATCTGCATGTTCAAGAGAATTTATATTTAAATTTGAACCAATTGTATCGTCAACAATTAAGGGAATATTTAACTTTTTTGCTATTTTTGAAATTTTTTTAATGTTCACACATTTGAGCATTGGATTACTCGGTAGTTCAATAATTAATGCTGATGGATTTATGCTTTTGATTTCTAATTCAATATCCTCGCAATTTTCTTCTGTAATTAACTTGGCTCCATGAAAGATATTCATTGGTAATTTAAGTACATCTACATATGGAAAACCAATTTGGAGTGTTGGTTTAGCTGGAAATAATTTATATATGATTTCTAATGATGTATGCAATGCGGACATTCCAGATGAAGTTAGGTGAATATCATTAGAGTTGATTTTTGTAGATTTAGAAATTCTATTTTTTATTTTTTGAGAACATTCATTCACATAAGATTTTGGAGGGCAATCTTCAAGACCTAGTTCTATAGCAGCAGCTCTTGAAGATAGACCAAGACCAGTATGTTGCCAAAAATATTTTGCATAAATACTTCCTTCTTTTTCAGTTATTAAGAAAACTAAATTATCTCTTTTTTCTATTAACGAGAATTGTTCAGAAGTATTTCTATCAATGTATTTTTTAGCTTTAAAAGCTATGCTTTCATTCGGATATGGCCAGATACTTTTATTGTTGTAGTAATTTTGCTTTTGTACTTTTTCGCATAATCTTTTCACTATGGGGTTTAGCCCGAATCGTGGGTAAATGGACTTCAATAAATTCATGCATTCTTGATCTTTTTCCTCGTAATTTATTACATCATTCCAAGTTGGTAATGCTACAGAAACGGCATGAATACTATCAGGAATTGCATATCCCAACTCTAAATTTTTCCATATAGGTTTTTTAAGTAAATCTCTCAATTTTCAGAATTTATTTAAAGCAAATAAAATGTCTGAGATTAAATCGTTTGTATCTTCACATCCAATTGATAATCTGACAAGAGCATCATCTATCCCTAGCAGATTTTTTGTTTTGTCATCAACTGAAGCATGAGTCATTGTTGCAGGGTGACAAATTAAACTTTCAACTCCACCAAGGCTTTCTGCCAGAGAGAAATATTTGAGAGATTTGCAAAATTTAAAAGTATCCTCTTTATTTAAATTTAATTTTAAGGTGATCATTGAACCTCCAGATTTCATTTGCGATTTTGCTAAATTAAATTGCGGATGTTCTTGATTAAAAGGGTAAATTACTTTACTAATTATTTTATGATTATCTAATTCTTCAGAAATAAATTCTGCACTTTTAGTTTGTTGTTCGATTCTTAAAGGAAGAGTTTTTATTCCTCTCGTAATGAGCCAACTATCAAAAGGAGATGGTTGAAGCCCGAGAGCTTTTTGAGAGAAAAGCATCTTACTATTCCATTCCTCATTATTTGTCAGTACTGCTCCGCCAAGTGCGTCACTATGCCCATTAATGAATTTTGTGGTGCTTATAACCGATAGTGTTGCGCCAAAGTCCAATGGTTTTTGAATAAGCGCTGTAGAAAATGTGTTGTCTACAACTACTGGTATTTTGAGTTTATTCGCTTCATCGCAAATCGCATTAATATCAAGTACTTTCAAAAGTGGATTAGTTGGACTTTCTAGCCATATCAAGGTTGGCTCGAAGTTTGAAATCTTTTTGATATTATTTTCGTTTGTAAAATCTGTGTATAAAACTTCTAGTCCAAATTTCCTGAAAACTTTTTCGAACATCCTCACTGTACAACCATAGAGATTTGACTCGCAGAGTATCTTGTCACCTGATTTTAGTGTTGATGAAATTGCAGTTACCGCGCTAATTCCAGATCCAAAAACTGTACAGTATTTAGAATCTTCTATTGATTTAAGGATGTTTTCTAGAATTCTAAAGTTTGGATTACCTGATCTGGTGTAGTCGAAATTATCTTTATTTCCATGTTTGAAAGTAGATGTAGAAAAAATCGGAGGCATAACGCATCCGGTGTCTTCTGCAAAAGTTTTTCCATGGTGAATAGATATGGTCTTAACCCCAGGCTTTTTAAAATTATTTTTCTTATTTCCCATTATTTTTAAAAACAAGAATTAAGTTAAAATCTCTCATTTTTAAATGAGAGATTTAATAATCCAAAGAAAAGTTTTTTTAAACTTTTCTTGAATAATATTCAACAACTAGTAGTTCGTTTATTTCAAGAGCCACCCACTCTCTATCGCATTTCCCATTTATTTTTCCCGTTAATTTAGGCTTGTCTAAATCAAGATGAGGTGGGACATTTGCTAAGCCAGGGAATTCTATATTACCTTCAACAAGTTTTTTGCTTGCTTTGTTTTCTTTAATTCCGATTACATCGCCTGATTTGCATTGATAACCAGCAATATCAAGAACCTTTCCATTAACGGTTACATGGCCATGATTTACTAATTGTCTTGAACCTGGAATGGTACCTCCAAAACCTAATCTAAAACAAACATTATCAAGTCTGTTTTCTAAAAGTCTTAGTAGGTTAGTACCTGTAGATCCTTCTTGAGCTCTAGCTTTTTTCACATAACGTACTAGTTGTTTTTCAGAAACTCCATAATTAAACCTAAGTTTCTGCTTTTCTTCTAGACGAATAGCATATTCTGATCGCTTGCGACGGGCTTGGCCGTGCTGACCTGGAGGATTAGACTTCTTTGAAGCCTTCCTGGTGAGACCTGGTAGTTCTCCCAAGCGACGCGTAACCCTTAATCTGGGGCCGCGGTATCTTGACATAATTTTAAATTAAATAGAAATTTGCAATAAAAATTGGATAATTGATTAAATTCAATTAAACTAATTACTACTGAAATACTATTTTACATCATTAAAGTGTTCAAAACTATTAATAAATCAATTACTTCTATACTTCTTTTTATGATTTCGTTCTATCAAAAGTGGTTTTCTCCTTTGTTCGGACCAAGATGTAGATTTATTCCAAGTTGCAGCTCTTATGGATATGAGGCAATTACTAGACATGGTCCTTGGAAGGGCGGGTGGTTAACTTTAAGAAGATTAAGCAAATGCCATCCTTTAACTCCCTGTGGATGTGACCCTGTGCCTGAATAAATGAATGAAAATATTTATTTTTATTAGGCAGGGATGTTGCCTTTGTGATTCATTAAAAAATAAACTGGCAAAAATAAATCTTAATGAGTTATTCCCTAATCTTGAGGAGCTTAAAGAAATTGATATTGATAGGGTCGATTTATATAAAGACAAATATAAAAAATATGATTATGAAGTACCTGTTATTGCTGTTGAAGGAATTAGGTCCGAGGAGATTAAAGAATTGCCTCGCATTTCTCCAAGATTAAAAGATGATCAATTAAAGAATTGGTTTCAAAAAAATATTAGTACCATTCTGGAGAAATAATTTTTCATATGAGATCTATAAAATTACATAAACTTTTAGATTTGGTAGGAATTATTCCTTCATTAGATTTAATCGATCACGGAATCAATAATATCTCTTTTAACTCTAAAGAAGTACAAAAAGGAACTTTATTTTTAGGTATGCCTGGTTTAAATGTTGATGGAGGAAAATATTGTATTGAGGCAATTGAAAATGGTGCAGAGGCTGCCATTATTGGGTCTGCTGCAAAAGAGAAAATTGGATCTATTGATCGAGAAAGGATTTTGGTTATAGAGGATAATTTAGATTATATTTTTGGTCAAATAGTCGCTGAGTTTTGGAATAGGCCTTCAAGAAAACTTAAACTTATTGGTGTTACGGGTACAAATGGAAAAACGACAATTACTTTTTTATTGGAATATCTTTTAAAAAAATTAGGGAAAAAGACTGCATTATTTGGAACCTTGCTCAATAGATGGCCTGGCTTTTCAGAAGTGGCTCTTCATACAACTGATTTCGCCGATAAACTTCAAAAGAAATTAAATGCTGCTGTTGAGGCAGAATCTGAATTCGCGATATTAGAGGTAAGTTCTCATTCTATTGCTCAAAAGAGGATATCAGGATGCGAATTTGAGGCGGCTATTTTTACTAATTTAACTCAAGATCATCTTGATTATCACTCAGATATGGAATCTTATTTTCAAACAAAAAGAAAATTGTTTTTCCCACCTTATTTAATAGAGAAGGATGGAATTTCTGTATTAAATCACGATGACCCTTGGATATCTAAATTATCTTCTGATCTTGAAAAAAGATCTTCATTAGTGTCTACAAAGATTACTGAAAGTGAATTTAAAAATCATGATTTTTTTTTCGTAACAGATAAACAATTTACTGAAACTGGCTCAACCTGCATTTTTCATACACCCAAGGAAAAAATTCAACTTTTTGTTCCACTTGTTGGAGAATTTAATTTAATGAATGCGATTCAAGCAATAACAATTTTGTATAAACTTAATTTTTCTTTAAAAGATCTATCAAAGTTAATACGATCTTTCCCTGGCGCTCCTGGGCGAATGGAGAAAATAGAAATTGATAATGATGACGTTTCAAGATCACTTCCAACAGTAATTGTTGATTATGCCCACACGCCTGATGGATTGAAAAAAGTTTTGCAATCAATTAAAAAACTTTGTAAGGGAAAACTCATTACTGTTTTTGGCTGTGGAGGAGATCGAGATCTTGGTAAAAGGCCTTTAATGGGATCAATAGCTGAAGAGTTTTCTGATCAACTTTTTATAACTTCAGATAATCCAAGATCAGAAGAACCACAAAAGATAGTAAATGATATTTTGATGGGTATAAAAAAAAGAGAAAAAATAACAATTGAGATTGATAGATTTAAAGCAATAAATAAATCTATTAAATTTGCCAATAAAGAAGATATTGTTTTAATTGCAGGAAAAGGACATGAAGACTACCAAATTCTCAATGATAAAGTTATTAATTTTGATGATAGAAAAATAGCTTATAAATTATTAAAAGAAAAAAGAAAATCTCAATAAAATTTCCTAATCAAATAAGAAAGATATTTACGCATATCACAAGAAAAGTTTCTTAGAATTGATTGAGTTATTTTTAATAAAATGAAAGGCTTAGCCTTAGTTGTAGGCGCAGGTGGAATTGGAACCCAAATAGCTAAAGATCTGAGAGAAAGTGAAAAAGATTTAGAAGTTGTTTTGTGCGGAAGAAAAAGTGAATTTAATTCTTTTTGGGAATTAGATATAGAGGATTCTCAATCCCTTTTGCAGTTGAAAAATAAAATATCAAATCAGCCTTCAAAATTAAGGCTAGTTGTTAATGCTACAGGAAGACTTCATAGTGATTCTCTTCAACCAGAAAAAAGATTACAACATCTTGATAAAAAAAATATGATGGAAAGTTTTTCAATAAACGCCTTTTCTCCTATTTTATTAGCTAAAGCGATTGAAGAATTTATACCAAAAGATTTGGATTTTAATTTTGCAAGTATAAGTGCAAGAGTTGGTAGCATTGGAGATAATCAAACTGGAGGTTGGTATTCATATAGAGCTGCAAAATCTGCGCAAAATCAGTTTTTTAAATCTTTAAGTATTGAATGGGCTAGACGTTTCCCAAAGGCTACTATCACATTGCTTCATCCGGGAACAGTAGATACTGATTTATCTAGACCTTTTCATAAATTTGTTCCAGAACATAAATTATTTAGTCAAGAAAAATCCTCCCAATTTTTGATCAATATTATTAAAAATCAATCCCCAGAATCTACTGGAAAATTTATTGCTTGGGATAGCTCAGAAATACCCTGGTAATTTTTTAATTTCTTCAGAAAGTAAATTAATCTCAGCTTTTGTAGTCATTTGATGTACGCATGCTCTAAACCATTTTGGATCTTCTAAAACTCTAATCCAAATTTTCTTCTCTCCAAGTTTATTTACAAATTTATCCTTATCTTTAATATTTTCGATATTAAAACTAACTATCCCATTTAAGTACTTTTTTTCTAAAACTAATTCAACACCCTTTAATTGATTTAATTCATCCCAAAGTTTCTCACTTAATCTTTTGATATGTTCGCTTTTTTCTTTTTCATGGCAGTCTTTATCCAAAAGATCTATAGAATTACGAAGCCCTGCAAGTAACGGAATGCAAGATGTAGCTACTTCAAACTTCCTTGCATCATCATGAATAAGATTATCTGAAGGCTCATAAATGCCTTGTTCTTTTTTTAATGATTTCCAACCAATTATTGTTGCATCTGTTTCATGAATAAATCTATCTGAGACATAAATGGCTCCAAGTCCTTCTGGTCCACATGCCCATTTATGAGAAGTTATTGAATATAAATCAGAATAAAAAACTTCTTTTTCAATATTTATGTGCCCAAAGGTTTGAGCACCATCAACAAGTAAATAAGAATCTGCTCGATTATTTTTTAATTCGATAGAAATTTGTTTTAAAGGAATTTTATATCCAAAGTTCCATAAGATATGAGAAATAATTAGTATCTTAGTCTTACTATTCAGATTTTTCAAAATCTCCAAAATTATATTTTCGTCGTTTAGATTTTTAAGTTTTTGGATCGGCAAAATTTTGAATATTAATTTATTTCTTCTACAAAATTCTCGACTTGCAGCCACTACTCCAGGATGTTCACAGTCACTTATTAACAGCTCTTCTCCCTCTTCTACTTTTATTCCCCAAAAGGGCAAAATTATACCGGAAGAGATATTCTCGGTTAAAGCTACATTCTTTGAATTTACACCTAATTTTTGTGCAATGATCCTTTTTGTGGTCAATATTTCTTTGTAAATAAATGGCCACATATCATTAGTAAATGGTCCTAAATCTTGGATAATTTCCCACGTTTTAACAATGGCTTCTAAAGAAGATTTCGGTAATGGTCCTTGACCTCCATAGTTGAAATAATACTTATTTTTTAATGCTGGTATTTGATCTCTTAGATTATTTCTCATGGAAATTTAAGTTATATTTTTAAACTCTTGAATTTTTTAAATATTGCCTACTAAAGTTACTGTTCTAAATTCTATATCCTCAATTACTTTCCAAGGTTCAGCACTCCTTTCTGCAAATTCTAAATTTTTAAATCCTAGTTCTTTAAAGTCACTTATAAAGTCTGGTTCATACCATGCTCCACTAATACATCCTGTCCACAGATCATGATCATTTTGCAATCTTAAAGGAACTTTTTTGTTAGAGACAATATCGCTAATTGCAATTCTTCCATTATCGTTTAAAACTCTTTTTATATTTCTTAGAAGGTTATTTCTAGATCCTGGACTTACCAAGTTTAAAACGCAATTACTTAAAATAATATCAACTGATTTGTCGGCGATTAATGGACTTAAATCTTTATCTAATTCATCAAGTTTTTCAATTGAACCTTCTAGAAATTCTGTATTGTTGAAACCTATATTTTTTGTAACTTCTTTAGAGGCTGATCTAGATAAAAAAAGCATATCAGGATTCTGATCAACTCCAATAACTTTCCCTTCTTTTCCAACAATTTGGGCACAAATAAAAGCATTTTTGCCGCTACCACTTCCAAGATCTAAGACTGTATCATTTTTTTGAACATATTTTGTTGGATCCCCACATCCATAGTCTCTTTCTATAACCTCTTGAGGAATTGCTTCAAGTAAAACGGGATTAAAACCAACTGGTGTACAAAGACAACTTTCTTTTTCTAGTGCGGCTGAACCATATCTTTCTTGAATCGCATCTTTATGATCGAATTGATTAGATGCTTTATTAGATGTGTTTGAATTACAGCAACTTTCAGACATATTTTTTAAAGAACTCTTGATAAATATAGCCCAAAAAAAAAGCCCCTGAAAAGGGACTTTTAATTTGTTTAATTAAATTATTTAGTGTAATTTACACCTCTGTAATTTAATTCTGCTTTTTCATTACTTGAAGAAGCGTCATCCATTCTATTGGTGTATACGTTTCTTCTGTAGGTAAGTTCAACAAGTTGCTTTTTAGCAGCTTCTTTGTTTTGAACGTAGTTTTTACCTCTGTAAGTTAAAGTAGTCATGTTTCGATGTGACACACGGCCATCCCCCGTTCCATGGTATGACTCGAACTGCGCCCTCAAATGAGGGTGAACGAAAAAGTAGCGATTGCTACAAAATAATTATAAGCGTATTTTTAGCTGCATGTCTAGCTTTTACAAATAGAAACGAAGATTTAATGTTTTTTTAATTATTATCTTAGGTAAATTTTTTTATAAATAGTCTCTAAAAAGGTTTATGTTTATATTTGGTTTAATCTTCATGTAACTATTTATTTATGACAGGTTTTTTATATTTTTTGGGAAATACTTTAAGATGGCCAGTGTTAAAGCCAAAAGAATTTTTTTCACTACATGCTTATTTTTCAATTATTTATTTGATAACTTTTACTTTGAGTAAATATGATGTAAGCCAATCAAATTTAGTTTTTACTTTAGGAATTCTTGCACCTCTATTAATCGCTATTGGTCAAGGACTTCCAATTGATTGCCTTGATATGGAATCATCTTTGTTGAAGGAATTAAAAACTAAATAATATATTTCAGTTAAAAATTTTTATAAAACCTGGACAACTTCGCTTATTTCAGGAATCATTTCTTTTAACTTTCTTTCAATACCCATTTTGAGAGTCATAGTGCTACTTGGGCAACTACCACATGCTCCTTGAAGTCTTACTTTGACAATTGGACCATCTATTTCTGCAATCTCAACATTACCTCCATCAGAAATTAAAAAAGGTCTTAGCTCGTCAAGGACTTTTTCTACATTTTCGTTTGTCAGAGAGAGTGTTTCAGTACTCATAATTTTGGATTAACTTTATAATAAGCCTAGAAAGAAATCTGATTAATT
The DNA here is from genome assembly GCA_902591865.1 of uncultured Prochlorococcus sp. Taxonomy (GTDB): domain Bacteria; phylum Cyanobacteriota; class Cyanobacteriia; order PCC-6307; family Cyanobiaceae; genus Prochlorococcus_A. Next base: position 20,560 of record CACJCK010000008.1, on the reverse strand, counting down.
GCAAAAAAGATAATTTTCTGTTGTGACTTCATCTAAAAATCCCACTAATGACAATAGCTACTTTGATGCAGTCTTAGTAGGAGCAGGGATAATGAGTAGTACTTTAGCCCTCCTAATTTCAGAAGTTTTACCAGATATAAAATTTCTTATTATAGAAAAATTAAATGCTCCAGGAAGTGAAAGTACTGGTGCTTTTAATAATGCAGGTACAGGCCATGCGGCTAATTGCGAATTAAACTATACCCCTTTAGATGAAAAAGGAAATCTAAAAATAGATAAAGCGCTCTCAATAAATCGTTCTTTTGAAACATCCATGTCTTTATGGGCCTCATTGTATGAAGCAGGGAAGATTGATATTAAGAAGTTTCTAAAATTTATTCCTCATATTAGCTTTGTTTCTGGTCAGGATAATATTTCTTTTTTAAAAAAAAGATTTCAGAAAATGACCGAAAATCCTGAATTTATCGATATGGAATTTTCTACATCTTTTGATGAAATTTCATCATGGGCTCCTCTAATAACAAAAGATAGAAATCCATCTACTCAAATTGCTGCTACCAGAATAGGTAGAGGAACTGATATCAATTTTGAGGCTTTAACTAAAGAGTATTTGTCATTAGTTTCTTTAAACAAAAATGTTGAAATTAGATATAAAACAGAATTAGTAGATTTAAAGAAAATTCATAATAAACAATGGGAACTAGAAATCAGTTCTGAAGGTAGAAAAACTTCAATTAGAACTGGCTACGTTTTTCTTGGTGCTGGAGGAAAAACAATTAATTATTTACAAAAATCAAAAATTCCAGAAGCAAAAAGTTATGGTGGATTTCCTGTTAGTGGGAAATGGCTTATTTGCGAGAAAAAAGATCTAACAGAAAAACATAACTCAAAAGTTTATGGTAAAGCTGATATTGGATCGCCACCAATGTCTGTGCCTCATTTAGACACCAGATGGATTGATAATAAAAAACTTCTTTTATATGGACCTTTTGCTGGATTTACAACGAAATTTCTAAAACAAAGTTCATACTTTGACTTATTTAGTTCAATTAAAAAGAATAATATTTTTTCTATGTTAGACGTTGGTTTCAAGAACAACGATTTAATTAATTACCTTATATCACAATCATTAAAGAACCATAACTCAAGAGTTGAGAATTTAAAGAATATGATGCCATCAGCTAATCCTTCTGATTGGTATTTAAAGAATGCTGGTCAAAGAGTCCAAATAATTAAAAAAACTAAAGGTGGTGGTTCTTTGAAATTTGGAACTGAGATTGTAAATTCATCTGATGGATCATTATCTGCTTTGTTGGGAGCCTCTCCGGGAGCAAGTACTGCGGTTTCAATTATGGTTGAGGTTCTAGAAAAATCTGTTTTATTTTTAAACGATAAGCATAATCTTCAGAAAAAAATAAATGACTTAATTTATCCAGAACTATTAGTCTCTGAAAATTACAGTACCTTCATTAAAGAAATTAAAAAAAGAAATAATTCCATTTTTGGTTTCCATCCATAATTCTAATTAGCTAGTATTAATCAAGATGTAATAAGAGGAGAATTTTCTTTCTATATGACTGATATATCGGTTTCAAAAATTAGGAATTTCTGCATAATCGCTCATATTGACCATGGTAAATCTACCCTTGCAGATAGGTTGCTTCAAGATACTGGTACTGTTCAGCAAAGGGATATGCAAGAACAATTTTTGGACAGTATGGATCTTGAAAGAGAGAGAGGAATTACTATCAAGTTACAGGCCGCTAGAATGAAATATAAAGCTGACGATTCCCAAGAATATGTTTTGAACTTAATAGATACCCCAGGGCATGTTGATTTCTCTTATGAGGTTAGTAGATCTCTTCAAGCTTGCGAAGGCGCCTTACTTGTTGTTGATGCAAGTCAAGGAGTAGAAGCTCAAACCTTAGCTAATGTTTATCTTGCCTTAGAAAATAATCTTGAAATAATTCCTGTTTTAAATAAAGTTGATTTACCAGGGGCTGATGCTAAAAAAATAAAACAAGAAATAGAGGAAATTATTGGACTTGATACATCTAACGCAATAAATTGTTCAGCAAAAACTGGAGTTGGTATTAAAGATATTTTGGAAGCAATCGTAAGAAGAGTACCTCCTCCTCAAGATGAAATTAAATTACCTACAAAGGCACTGATTTTTGATTCATATTATGATCCGTACAGGGGAGTTATTGTTTATTTCAGGGTGATATCTGGGTCTCTTAATAAGAGAGAAAAAATATTATTAATGGCAAGTAAGAAAAATTATGAACTAGATGAGATAGGAATAATGGCGCCTGATCAGCAGGAAGTTGATGAATTACATGCAGGAGAAGTTGGTTATTTAGCTGCTTCTATAAAATCAGTTGCTGATGCGAGAGTGGGAGATACGATTACTCTTTTAAATTCTCCTACCAATGATCCTTTGCCTGGATATAAGACAGCAAATCCTATGGTTTTTTGTGGCTTATTCCCGACTGATGCTGATCAATTCCCAGATTTAAGAGTATCACTAGAAAAATTACAATTATCTGATGCAGCTTTAAAATATGAGCCCGAAACCAGTAGCGCAATGGGCTTCGGATTTAGGTGCGGATTCCTAGGACTTCTTCATATGGAGATTGTTCAAGAAAGATTAGAAAGAGAATATGACTTGGATCTAATCGTAACGGCACCATCAGTTATTTATAAAGTTAATTTAAATCAGCAGGAACATATCTTAATTGATAATCCTTCTACAATTCCTGATCCACAACTTAGAGAATCAATAGAAGAGCCTTATGTGAAAATGGAAATTTATGCTCCCAATGAATTTAATGGAACATTAATGGGTTTATGTCAGGAAAGAAGGGGAGTATTTATAGATATGAAATACATAACTACCGATCGAGTAACCTTGATTTATGAAATTCCATTAGCAGAAGTTGTTACAGATTTCTTTGATCAAATGAAAAGTAGAACCCAAGGTTATGCATCAATGGAATATCATTTAATTGGCTATAGAAAGAATGACCTTGTTAGATTAGATGTCCTAATAAATTCAGAAAGAGCAGATCCATTAACTTCTATTGTTCATAAAGATAAGGCTTATGGAATTGGCAGAAGTTTAGTTGAGAAATTAAAAGAACTTATTCCAAAACAACAATTTAAAATACCTATTCAAGCATCAATAGGTAGCAGGATTATTGCAAGTGAAAGTATAAGTGCTTTGCGAAAAGATGTTTTATCTAAATGTTATGGAGGAGATATTTCTAGGAAAAAGAAACTTTTAAAGAAACAAGCCAAAGGTAAAAAGAGGATGAAGGCAATGGGTAAAGTTGAAGTCCCTCAAGAAGCTTTTATGGCAGTCCTTAAATTAAACCAGTAATTTTTTTTAATTTAAAATTTATAGCTATTTATTTTTAAAAGAATTGGGTATATTTCATTCATATCTGTAAAAAAGATTTTGGATATTAACTCATCTAATCGTGTCGGTGCAAATATCAGAAAAGCTGGATTTTTAATTGTACTTTTTTATCTTCTTGTTGTTTTAATAATGAAATTTTTAGAGGCCAATAATTTTTTTGATTATTCATTTTCAATTCTAAGTAATGATATCTTTGCCCCTCCTTCGCTTAATCATTTTTGTGGCACAGATAGATTAGGAAGAGATGTTTGCTTAAGAACTTTGCAAGGATCATCCTTAGCGATAGAAGTTGTATTCTTAGCTATTCTTTTTTCATTAAGTTTGGGTTTGCCATTGGGATTATTAAGTGGATATTTTGGTGGTTTTTTTGATAAATGCTTATCACTAATAATGGATACTATTTTTTCAATACCTGTAATTTTGCTTTCAGTTGTTGTGGCTTTTGTATTGGGTAAGGGTATCCTTAACGCGTCTTTGGCATTGTGTATTGTTTACTCTCCTCAATATTTTAGATTAATCAGAAATCAGACAATATTGGTTAAATCCGAAACTTATGTGGAGGCAGCTCAAGTTGCAGGAGCTGATGTTAAAAAAATTATTTTTAAATATATTCTCCCTAATGTAATAACACCATTGCCTATTCTGCTTACTCTAAATGCTGCAGATGCTGTTTTGGTATTAGGAAGTTTAGGATTTTTAGGTCTTGGTGTTCCTGCAGATGTCCCAGAGTGGGGAAGTGATTTAAATCTGGCTCTTGCCGCTTTACCTACAGGTATCTGGTGGACGGCTTTGTTCCCAGGTTTGGCAATGTTTTTTTTAGTTTTAGGTCTTTCTTTTATAGGAGAGGATCTTGAAGAAATTTTTGATAGTCAAAATTCTGAATAAATTTAGTTATCTGTAATAGGATCTAGTTCTCCTTGAGCATTCAACTTTGGATATTCTTTAGCTGATTTTTTATACACTGTAGCTAATTCTGGGTAACACCATTCAAAAAGTGTTTTTTGATATTCATCTGTATTTAAACCTTCTCCATTAGCGGGCAGTATACCTTTATTTTTTCTTTGGCGAATAGCTTCAAATAATAATATGGAAGCAGCAACTGAAACATTTAGGGATTGAACCATACCTCTCATAGGTATAAAAATTGATTGATCAACCATTGATATAAGTTCATTACTTAGTCCCCATTTTTCTGCTCCTAAAACAAAACATGTATTTTGAGAATAATCAAAATTTCTATAATCTACTGATTCACTATTGAGAGTTGTTCCATATAATTTAAAACCCTTATTCTTTAAATCAGATATTGCTGTGATAGTGTTTTTATGATTATTTAGTTTTACCCATTTTTGACTTCCTTGAGCAGTACTATTAAAAGTCTTAACGGCATTCGTTTTGCTAATAAAATTTGCTTCGAAAACTCCTGCCGCATCACATGTCCTCAATATCGCAGATAAATTATGTGGTTTATTGACATCCTCAACTAAAACAGTCAAGTTTTTCATTCTGCAATCTAAAACACTTTTGATTCGTTCAAATCTTCTTGGCAAAATTGACATTTATAATTTTTTCACACTTTTAAATTATATTAAAAAAATATTGATTACCTATTAAATCTCTTGGTTTATAATATTTTGGTAGTTTGAATTAACTCCATGGCATACATAGAATGGGACTATACAGTAATAACAAGTATGGTAGAAAAACAAGGTTGGAATTTACCTGAGCGTGAATCGGAAGAATATAATAAATTTAACGATGAATTAGGAGAAAAAATGAGAGGTGTTGGACTTATTTTTGAAAAATATTGTAAATTTATTCCTGACGTAGGAGAAGGAGTTCATCTTCTAGATGACTGATGATAAATAGTTTTAAACCATTGATGTATCCCTTAATCAATGGCTTATTAATCTATAAGATAATATAATTTCACCAAATTAGAACTGGCAATTATAAAGGCTTTATAAAGCTTGTACTCTAAAGAAAAATTTTTATTCCACAAAAAAGTTATTTAATTTCTATATTTGAATAAAAATATGAAAAATAAATTAACCTTTTTATTCGATGGTGGTTGTCCACTTTGTTTGAGAGAAACAAATTTTCTAAAAAAAAGAGATATCTTAAATCAAATTGCATTTATAGATATTAATACAAAGGATTATGATCAAAGTCTTTTTAAAGATATATCATATTCAGAAGCAATGTTAAACCTGCATGGGATTATGGAAAACGGCGAAATTATTCGAGGACTAGATGTACTTGCATATTCTTATGAATTAGTTGGTTTAGGTTGGGTTTATTATCCCTTGAAGATTAAGATCTTATCTCCATTATTGAGACTGGTTTACAAATATTGGGCAAAATATAGACTTCAAATTACAGGCAGATCAGATATTGAAAAACTTTGTACCTCACAATGTGAACAATAAATATGGAAAGTATTGATATAGATAGAATAATAGAAATGTGTTGGGAAGATAGAACACCCTTTGAAGCTATCGAGTATCAATTTGGTTTAAAAGAGGAAGATGCGATAAAAATTATGCGTCAAAATCTTAAACCCAAATCCTTCAAAGTTTGGAGAAAGAGAGTTTCGGGAAGAAATACAAAACATAGGGCGCTTAAAGATTCAACTAGATTTAAATCTACTCATAAAAGAAAATTATAAATTTTGAAAAATCTTTCTACTAAAACTTGCCCTGTTTGCAATAGGCCGTTCGAGTGGCGTAAAAAATGGAAAAACTGTTGGGATGATGTTATCTACTGTTCAAAAAGATGCAGTATCAGGAAGTCGCAAAGATGAAACAAGTATCAATTATTTTCCCGAATCAACTTTTTAGAGAAAGCCCAATCTTAAAAATAAATTGTGAAGTTTTGATTTTGGAAGACTCATTATTTTTTGGAAATGATAAATTTCATAAATTAATTAATCATAAAAACAAGTTAGTTTTTCATAGAGCATCTATGCTCGCTTATAAAAATTATTTAGAAATATCTGGCTTTAAGGTCATATATATCGAAAACAAGAATTATGTTTCTACAGTTGATTACTTATCGGAATTTATTAAAAATAAATATCAGAAAATAAATCTCATTGATCCTCATGATTTTTTAATAATGAAGAGGATTAATAATTTTGTTGAAAGTAATAATTTAGCTTTAAATATTTTGCCTTCTCCTATGTTTATGAGCAGTGAAAATTTAAAAGAGTTATTTGAATCAAATACAAAAAAACCTCTTATGGGGAGATTTTATGAAAATCAAAGAAAGAGCCAAAAGATATTAGTTAATTCGGATGACAAACCTGAAGGCGGTAAGTGGAGTTTCGATGAGATGAATAGAAAAAAATTACCCAAAAAAATCAGCATACCTGATACACCTAAATTACCAAAAAATAAATTTGTAATTCATGCCGAAAAGGCATTGGCCAATTTAGATATTGATTTTATTGGAGAAAGTAATAACTTTTTATATCCAACTAATTTTGATGAGGCAGATGAATGGTTAAATGATTTTTTTAAACATAAATTTTTCTTGTTTGGAGATTATGAAGATGCTATTTCTAAAGAAAATTCTTTTTTATGGCATAGTTTATTGTCTCCTCTTTTAAATAGTGGCTTACTAACGCCAAATGAAGTAGTAAATAAAGCATTACTTTATGCCAAAAATAATAATGTTCCAATTAACTCTTTAGAGGGTTTTATTCGTCAAATTATTGGATGGAGAGAATTTATTAGCCTTGTCTATAATAAGTATGGAACAAAAATGAGAAATAGTAATTTCTGGAATTTTGAAGATAAGCCAATTCCAAAATCTTTTTATCAAGGAAATACAGGAATTGAACCAGTAGACGTTGTTATAAAAAATATTATTAAATTTGGTTATTGTCATCATATTGAGCGGCTAATGATTATTGGCAACTTTATGCTTCTATGTAGAATTCACCCCAACCAAGTTTATAAATGGTTTATGGAAATGTTTATTGATTCCTATGATTGGGTTATGGTCCCAAATGTTTACGGAATGAGTCAGTTTAGTGATGGAGGTATCTTTTCAACAAAGCCATATATATCAAGCTCTAATTATGTAAAAAAAATGTCTAATTTTAAAAGTGGCCCATGGTGTGAAATATGGGATGGCTTATTTTGGAAATTTATTAAAGATAATGAAAGCTTTTTTAGAAAGCAATATCGTCTGGCAATGTTAACGAGAAATCTCGATAAAATGTCAGAGGAAAAATTAAATAACTACTTAAAAACGGCCGATAAATTTTTAAGAGATTTTCAATAAATTAAGAGTATTAACCTACAGTTGTCTTTGAAAAATTAAAAGAATATTATGTTATGACGAAATATTAAGTACGGATGTTAGTTTAGAAAAAATTAGATTTATCTAATGGAAATTGGTACACTTTTTTTAAAAAGTAATTCGACAGGTATTATCACTTTTTCTGAGTTAGATTGGATAACTACACATCAATCTAACTTCACAAGGTTGGAGGAATCCATAGCAATTAAATTAGGCAGAATGCTTGACGCAGGATCTGTCAATATTGGTTGCCGTTTGAAATCCTGATTAAGTTTTTTATTTTACTAATGAAGTTTCAAGAAGAAAAAAAAATTTTATTTCGGGAAAGAATCCACTCTTTAAACATCTTTCTTTTTTTAGGATTTAATCTGTCACTTATTTCTATCTTAGGTTTTACTTGGTTTAATACTGCAATTGAAAAAGTAGTTTAAATTTTTGAATTTTTTGTATATTTAAGTTATCTTTAAAAAAAATTATATTTTGAGCGTAGGATATTTACAAAGGAAGGCAGCTTGGGAAATTTTATTAAAAGTTAGCTCTGGTGATTTTTCTGATCATGCTCTTGAAAAGGTTTTAAAAAATTATCAATTTAATCCTCTTGATATAGCTTTTATTACGGAATTATCTTTTGGATGCATAAGGTATAGAAAATTTCTTGATCTTTGGACGGATCATACATCAAAAATTACTCATAAAAAGCAGCCTCCAAAGTTAAGATGGCTTCTACATATAGGTTTATATCAAATATTGAAAATGGATAAAATTCCATTTCCTGCTGCTATTTCTACCACTGTTGAAGTAGCTAAAAAAACAGATTTAAATGGCTTAGCGGGAACTGTAAATGCGATATTGAGAAATGCGTCAAGAAAATTAGAACAAAAAATTTTTCCGGAATTATCTTCTGATAGAAAAGAAAGAATTTCATATCTTGAATCATTTCCCTTATGGCTTGTGAAGGATCTTTATAAATGGGTCGGCAATAGCGAGGGTGAAAATATCATTAAGGCATTTAATAAAAAACCATCAATTGATTTGCGAATTAACCAATTAAAAACTAATTTAGATAACTTTTTGAAAGTACTTCATGAAAATAATATTGATGCTGAAATTATTAAAGATTTACATAATGGAATTACTTTAAAATCTAATCCAAGATCTATAAAAAATTTACCAGGATATAGTGATGGACTTTGGACAATTCAAGATAGATCTTCTCAGTGGATAGCACCTCTCTTAAATCCAAAAGAAGGTGAAAAGATTTTAGATGCTTGTGCAGCTCCAGGAAGTAAGTCTACCCACCTAGCAGAATTAACAAATGATAGTGCTGAAATCATTGCTGTAGACAGATCAGCAAAAAGATTGAAAATACTGCAATCAAATTTAGAAAGATTAAATTTGAAATCTGTTAATATTCTTAAGGCTGATGCTACGAGTTTGATTGAATTAAATCCTAAGTTTATATCTTATTTTGATAAGATTTTATTAGATGCTCCATGCTCAGGCATTGGAACTCTTTCCAGGAATCCAGATTCTAGATGGTCTTTAAGTAAAGAAAAAATAAAATCTTTAACTTTATTACAGGAAAAACTTTTGGAGAGTATTTTTCCTCTTTTGAAAAAAGAGGGCACTTTAGTTTATTCAACTTGTACTATCTGTCCCGATGAAAATAATCTATTAATTGGACGGTTTATTGAAAAAAACAAAACTTTAAAATTGGTTGGCCAAAAGCAAATTTTACCTAGATTGGATTATCCTGGTGATGGATTTTATTCTGCAATAATTTCTTATAAATCTTAAAAATATAATTTATTTTTTAATTGGAATTTTATAAATTTCAGATATGAACTTCTTCCATAAATAAGCTGCATTCCCACTAGATAATTCAGATTCCTTGTTATCGTCGTAACCTATCCAGATCCCTGTTGTAAGGTTATCAATGGAACCAATAAACCAGAGATCTTTGTTTCCATCAGATGTTCCTGTTTTCCCATAAATTTTCTTTCCTTTTATAGAGGCTGCTTTTGAAGTGCCTTCATTTACAGATTTTTCAAGAAGTTTATTTATTTTCTTGTTTATTTTTAAATCTAATATTTTCTTTGAAATAGATTTGTTTTCCCAAATAGGTTGTTTTTTAAATGATTCTATTTTTTCTATGATTTCAGGACTTTGAATCTTCCCATTATTGTTTATTGCAGAATATGCATTTGTGATGTTTAAAAGATTATCTCCGTAGGAGCCAATAGCTAACGATGGGAATTCCTCAAACTCTTGCTCATATCCTAGTCCAAATGAATTCGCTAAATTAATAATATTTTTTAAGCCGATTTTTTTTGTTATTGATATTGGAACGATATTTGATGAACTTTTAAATGATTCAATCAAAGATATTGAGCCTCTATAGTCTTCTGAAAAATTTTTTGGGCAATAACTTTCCCAGCATATTGGTAAGTCTTCAAATTTATCGCTTAATTTTATTCCTTCTATTAATGCAGCAGCATAAGGGATTATTTTAAAAGTTGAACCTAAAGGTCTTACGGATGAAATTACTCTATTGTATTCATTAATTGATGGATTTTTGCTGTTTATCATTGTCCTGATTAGTCCTGTGTTTGATTCAATAGATAACAGACCAAATTCAAGTTCTTTAGGCCCTGCATATTTTGATATTTTTTGACCTTTTTCTTGCCAATCTTTGTTGATAGAAGATTTAATTATTAAAAACTTATAATCATTTTTACTTCCAATTTTTTTATCTGTTTCCTGAAGAATAAAGTTAATTAGTAATTTATCATCTAAAAAATTATCTGATGTTTGATAATTTAATTTTATTTTTTCTTTAATAGCCTTATTCTTATTTGCAAGAGAGATATATCCATCAACATACATTGATTCAAGAACTTTATTTCTATTTTTAATAGCTAGTTCTAAATTTTGATAAGGTGAATAAATTGATGGAGCTGGAGCTAATCCTGTAATTAATGCGATTTCTGATAATGTCAATTCTTCTATAAATTTTCCAAAATAAACTTGGGCAGCCTCGTCTACCCCGTATGCTCCTGATCCTAGATAAATATTATTTAAATATAATTTTAAAATTTGATTTTTATCGTATCTAAATTCAAGTATGAGTGATATCAATATTTCTTTGACTTTTCTTTGAAAACTTAAATCATTATTTAAAAAAAGTAATCTAGCAACTTGTTGTGTAATTGTACTTCCTCCCTCTTTAATATAACCACTTCTAATATTTTGAATAAGGGCGCGTGAAATACTTTTTAAATCTATTCCATTATGTTTATAAAATCTTTTATCTTCAGAAGATATAAAAGAATGTTTAAGAAAAAATGGAATTTTATGATAACTATTATCTATTTCAAATTTGCGGCTTAGTTTGCTTAGTATCTTATTATCAGAAGATGATATTACATACGAATATTTGGTGTCCCGAGACTTTTTATTTTTAGATACTTCAAATTTTAACGTGCTAAATATTAGATTAAAAAAATAAAAAGATATTCCAGAAAAAATTATTATTGGAATTATTAAAACAAAAGATTTGAATTTAATCTTTTGCACCTTAAGCAACTAAAAAACTATGTCCTATCGCTAAAGCTGTAACTAACATTCCAGTTATAAGGAATGGTTGGGCACTTGCCTGATATTGCACATCAAACTTTAGAGGATCTCTTAGTAACCACATATCTTGAAATGTAATTTGTGGAATCACCAATAAAACTAAAATTACAGAGGCTAAATGTTGACCAATAATAACTAATACTACAACCATTGCTAATTGAAAAATGTCAATCAGTCCTGCACTTATTCTACTTGCATTTCTAATTCCAAATACTACTGGTAGAGAATTTAAGCCTAGCTTTGAGTCTCCTTCAACACTTTTAAAATCATTAATGACAGCAATTCCAAGTCCTGAGAGACTGTAAGCAAGTGTTAGTATCGCCGTCACGATAGTTAATTTTCCAAACAAGGCTTGTCCTGCCCACCAAGGTAAAGCTATATAAGATGCTCCTAATGCATAATTTCCAAGCCAACCATTCTGTTTTAATTTGAGTGGTGGAGCAGAATATATATAACTAACAAAGGAACCCCCTAAGGCTAAAAGTAACACGGAGGGGAAGCTGTGCTTAGCATATAAATCTAATAGAAAAGCAACTATCAAACCCGCTATGAGTAATACCCAGATTTGTATTTTTACATCTTTAATTGAAATTTTCCCAGAAGGAATTGGTCTATTTGGTTCATTAATTGCATCAATTTCTTTATCAAAAAAATCATTTATGGTTTGGGTATAACCAGCCAGAAGTGGTCCACTCATCAACATACATGCTAATGAAGCTAGAACATTACTAAATGTCCATTCAAAATTCCCACTTGCCGCGGCTCCACAAATAACTCCCCATATCAAAGGGATCCACGTTATGGGTTTCATTAACTGTATACGAAGTTTCCATATACTTGATGTTTCAGAGGCACCCTTAATTCCTAATAGTTGTTTTGGATCATTCACTTTTCTCTTTAACCTTTCTCAATTTCTTCTGGGAAAAACCAATTTTGCTCACCATTCTGAAATTTTGCGGTGATTCCAATACTTCTACCGTCTGTCATTTTATAGCCTGTTATTACGGCTTTAGGATTCGAGGATATTTGATCGATTAATTTAGCTGGTAGTCTATCTTTTACTTTGTTAATGTTAATTTTGATTTTACTACCGATTTTGGGTAATAATTTTGTTTCAGCCATAAGAGGTAAAATGGAAGCTATTATGCAAGATTAACAGCATTTGGACAATTTTTACTAAAATGGTAGCTCTTCGTTTAATTCCTTGTTTAGATGTCGCCCATGGCAGAGTGGTTAAAGGTGTAAATTTTGTTAACTTGAGAGACTCAGGCGATCCTGTTGAATTGGCTTGCAGGTATTCTGATGAGGGCGCAGATGAATTAGTATTCTTAGATATAAGAGCTAGTGTAGAAAATAGAAATACATTAGTTGACCTTGTCTCTAGGACCGCAAAATCAGTAAAAATCCCATTTACAGTAGGAGGAGGAATAGATTCTGTTTCTTCAATTAATGATCTTTTAAGAGCTGGAGCGGACAAAGTGAGTTTGAATTCTTCGGCTGTTAGAAATCCAGATTTAATTTCTAAAAGTTCTAGAGAATTTGGTAATCAATGCATCGTGATAGCAATTGATGCTAAAAGAAAAGTTAATAAGACTGATGAATGGGAGGTATATGTAAAAGGAGGGAGAGAAAATACTGGAATAGATGTATTAAGTTGGGCAAAGAAAATTGAGGAGTTAGGTGCAGGGGAAATTTTGCTTACTTCAATGGATGGTGATGGCACGCAGAATGGATATGATTTAAATCTGACTGAATCTGTTACAAATATTGTTAACATCCCAGTGATTGCTTCTGGAGGAGCGGGTTGTTTAGAACATATATACGATGTTTTCAATGAAGGTAGGGCATCTGCCGCGCTTTTAGCATCATTACTTCACGATAAGAAACTTTCTTTAAGAGAAATAAAGACTTTTCTCCTCGAAAAAAAACTTCCAATTAGACCATATGAATAAAAAAATTTAATTTAATACCAAAAAGAAATGAGTTAAAAATTTAAAAATGAAATTCACAAAAACTACAGAAGTCAAAAATATATTTAATAAAATTTCTTATAAATATGATTTTTTAAATAATCTATTAAGTTTTGGGCTGCACAGATTATGGAAGAGGAAATTAGTGAATTTATTGGAACCTTTAAATGGTGAAGATTGGGCTGATTTATGCTGTGGAACTGGAGATTTAGCATTCTTAATTTCTGAGAGAGTTAGTCCAAGGGGGTCAATTACTGGGATTGATAGTGCAGAGGATATATTAAATATTGCAAAAAAAAAATCAGAGCTTAAAAAAAATAAATTTATTGAGTGGGAAATTAAAGATGTATTAGAAATCAATGATTATTCAAAAAATTTTGATGGAATTTGTATGTCATATGGACTTAGAAACTTGAATAATGTTGAAGAAGGAATAAAAAAAGTTTTTGATCTTTTGAAGGATAAGGGAAGGGCAGGATTTTTGGATTTTAATCACTCAACAAGAAATTCTTTATCCAATATTTTTCAGAAAATTTATTTGAGATTAATTGTAGTAACCATTTCGCGGCTTTTTAATTTAGGTCCAGAGTATGCATATATTGAAAAAAGTATTAGTAATTTTCCAAAGAAAAATGAGCTTATAAATATTGCTAAGGAAGTTGGATTTCAAAAAGCTGAATATAGGACAATTTTGGGGGGGCAAATGGGAATACTAATTTTAACTAAATAAAGAATTTAGTTTTTTATTTTTCTCCAACAAAAAGAACACTTTCCCCATCTTTTGATTTCGCCCTCAGGAGTAGGGGAATTACAAAGAGTACAAATGCACATATTATTTTGATTGATTCTGCTTGGATGCTTTGCCCAAACTATCTTTGCATTAGTAGCTTTGATATTTTTATTTTTAATTTCATAATTTTGTATTATTTTTATTTCATTCAAAGTTATTCCAATTGTCTCGATTCTCTCTTTTAATTTATGCTTGTTATAGATTAAAGCTTGGCGCCACTGTGGATGATTTACTGCAACAGTAAGTATTTTTTTTTCAATATTTAATGGTTTGCATTCTTGAAATAGTTCCAAGCCGATTAAGTTTTTCCAGTTTTCGTTGATTTTAGAAAGTTTATCTAAGTCTCCGCAGGATTTTTTGAAATTATCAAGACAATTTTTTAATGGATGTGGATTCCTTCTATTCACTATTGGCAAATATTTTTTGTCCAATTTGTAAAATTTACTTATTAAGACTAAAGTTAATCTAATCTTTAAAAAGATGCTCGTTGTTTTAATAAAGAATTTGTGAAAGTTATTGGACCTGCAGCTAAGACAGTTTTTTATTTAAAAAAAATTCAGGGTCAATATCCAGCCTGGACACTTCATTACAAAATAAAATGTAAAAGTACCGAATATGAGCTAACAAACTTGCTTGAATATTCTGAAATAAAGAAAAACCAGCCAGTAGCTATAATCGCAAGAGAACAGTTTTCAGGAGTTGGCCAAAATTTAAAAACTTGGGTTTCTCCAAAAGGCGGGATTTGGTTAAGTGCAGCTTACCCAATATTTTCAAAAGAATTTGCATGTCAAATATTTAATTTGTCTTTAGGTATTAAGTTATGTGAAATGCTTAGACAAGAGAATATAAATGTTTGTTTGAAATGGCCAAATGATATTTTTTTTGGTTCAAAAAAATTGATTGGATTTTTACCAAGGGTGATAACAAGAGGCAAAGAAATTATCTACGTAAGAGTAGGACTTGGCATGAATATTTTAAATTACACTCCATCAGAAGGAATTTCATTATCAAAAGTACTTCAAAAGAAAAATATCAATCAATACTATTGGACAGCTAAAGTTTTTAAAGCTTTTCATGATTCAGTTGAATGTAATAACAAAAAAGAATATGTCATCAAATTGGCAAATAAGTTTCTCACTAAAAAATTTTTACCTAGTGGTTTTTGTCCTGATACATGGAAAATTAAAGATATTGATTCGAATGGGAATTTAAGAATTGAAAATGAAACTGAACTGAAGGTAATTAGAAGGTTTTGAATTTAATTAACTTTTAATTCAACTATTCTTCCATCCTTAAATTTGGCTATTTTTTTTGCGCGATTTGCAACTTCATCTTCGTGCGTAACTAAAACTATAGTTATTCCTGATTCATGCAGTTTGTCAAAAAGATCTAGTACATCTTCAGTTGTTTTTGAATCTAATGCTCCGGTGGGTTCATCTGCTAATAATATTGCAGGGTTATTGATGATAGCCCTAGCAATAGCAACTCGTTGTTGTTGACCTCCTGATAATTGGTTGGGGCGATTATTCATTCTTTCAGAAAGGCCAACTTTCTTTAAGGCATTCTTACCTCGCGCTAATCTTTGCTCAGGCTCAATGCCGGCATAAATCATAGGTAAAATAACGTTTTCAAGTGCAGTTGCATCTGAAAGAAGATGAAATTGTTGAAAAACGAAGCCTAATTTTTGGTTACGTATCTCGGCTAGCTCATCATCAGATAATTTCTCAATAGGAATACCATTTAATTTATAAACTCCTTCAGTTGGTCTATCAAGACATCCGATAATATTCATAGCTGTACTTTTCCCTGAGCCACTAGCTCCCATTACAGCTAAATAATCACCTTTATAAATTTCTAAATTTATGCTGTCTAAGGCTTTAACAGTAAGATCATCTTTTCCATATGTTTTAGATATTTTTTCCAAACTTGCGACTTTCTTAGACATTTATTGAAATTCTTTTAGGAAATATTGTTTGCTGCAGCAATAACATCTTGTAAGAAAGGAGTTTCTGAAACTGCGGTATTAGCTAATTTAAAAAGAGGATTAGATAGGATTCCTCCAAGAGCAGTTACTGCAACGCAAGTATAAAGTGCAATTCTCAAGGGAGGCAATCCTACAATTCCCCAATTAATTTCAGGATATGATTTTACTATTTCAGAAGCTTCCTGTGGTTCTTTAACCACCATCATTTTGATCACTGAAATGTAGTAATAAATAGAGATGACTGAAGTCACTAATCCAACTATTACTAATAGATACTGATGATTTGCCCAACCTGCAAAGAACAAATATATCTTTCCAAAAAATCCTAACATTGGAGGTAAACCTCCAAGTGATAGAAGACAAAGGCTTAAGCCTAATGTAATAAGAGGATCTTTTTGGTAGAGTCCTGAGTAATCAAGAATCCTGTCAGAACCAGTTCTTAATGAGAAAAGTATTACACATGAAAATGCACCTAAATTCATAAACAAATATGCTGCCAAATATAAAACAGCAGCTGATAAACCATCTTGTGTACCAGATACTATTCCAATCATTACAAATCCAGCTTGACCAATAGAACTGTAAGCTAGCATCCTTTTCATTGAGGTTTGAGCTAGAGCTACAACATTTCCTAGAGCCATGCTCAAGATAGCCAAAATAGTAAATAAAAGTTTCCATTCCTCATCGAAAGAAGAGAAAGTGGTGCTTAATATTCTTATTGCGAATGCGAACCCTGCTGTTTTCGAACCGACAGATAAAAAAGCCACTACAGGTGTAGGTGATCCTTCGTATACGTCAGGAGTCCATTGATGAAAAGGAACAGCAGCTATTTTAAATGCAACAGTTGATAAAACAAATACAAGAGCTAAAGAGGTAATGAATGAAGGCTTATTGATAATCTCTAAACCAATTGTTGTTAAGTTTGTTGAACCACTTAATCCATAAAGAAAAGAGGAGCCGTACAAATAGACTGCAGCAGCAGCTGAACCAACAAGCAAGTATTTTAGAGCTGCTTCTGAACTTCTTGGATCTCTTTTGAGATAACCAGAAAGTAAATAGCTCGCTACTGATAAAGTCTCAAGAGATATGAATACACTAATAAGGTCAGTAGATCCACACAGAAGCATCGCCCCAAGAGTCGCCGAAAGAACTATGGCTGCGAACTCCCCAATAGGGCTTCCACTTTGCTCAGTGTAACGCCAGCTTATCAAAAGAGAAACTAAAGTTGATAAAGCTATTATTGCTCTAAATGCTATTGCTAAATTATCTGAATTAAAGGAACCAAGAAATGCACTGTTTACTGGATTACTCCATTGCAAGGCTAAACTTAAAAGAGAGCTGCCAATTGATAGATAGCAAATTATTGGTGCCCACTTTGATGCAGTTTTTTCTCCCGCTAAATCTACAAGAAGAGTTCCAACAATACCTAATAAAATAAAGGCTTCTGGAATAATAGCTTGTGCATTTAGATTAATTGTAAAGATTTCGTTGGGCACTTTATTAAATAGGATTAAATTAGATGATTGATTGTAATGATCAAAGAGTTAATCTTAACTTGATTATAATTTGTGGGTATGATTTTTGAAATTTTCAAGAGAAATTACTTGAAAAAGTTTCAAATAATCATAATATGCCCTAACTGAACAAAAACACCAACTTTTGAAATAAACCTTGGATCACACACTAGTTATTGTTGAAAGTCCCACCAAAGCAAAAACTATAAGAAAGTTTTTGCCTCCTAATTTTGAAGTTCTTGCCTCTATGGGACACGTAAGAGATCTTCCAAAAGGGGCGGCTGAAATACCTGCTGCAGTCAAAAAGGAAAAATGGTCAAGGATAGGAGTAAATACAACGGAAGATTTTGAACCTCTTTACATAGTTCCAAAAGATAAGAAAAAAGTTGTTAAAGAGTTGAAAGATGCATTGAAAGGTGCAACCCAATTATTACTGGCTACTGATGAAGATAGAGAGGGAGAAAGTATTAGCTGGCATCTTCTGCAAATACTTAAGCCTAAAATACCCACTAAGAGAATGGTTTTTCATGAAATTACAAAAAAGGCAATTAATAAAGCTTTAGATCAAACCAGAGAAATTGATATGGAACTTGTTCAGGCTCAAGAAACTAGAAGAATCTTGGATAGGCTTTTTGGATATGAATTATCTCCTTTACTTTGGAAGAAAGTAGCCCCCCGTTTATCTGCTGGTCGTGTTCAATCAGTTTCTGTAAGGCTTCTTGTTAGAAGAGAGAGAGAAAGAAGATCCTTTAAAAAAGCTAGCTACTGGGGAATTAAAGCTTTCCTAGTAAAAGATAATGTTACTTTCGAAACTAAATTATTTAGCTTAAACGGCCAAAGAATTTCTAATGGTTCCGATTTCGATGAACAGACCGGCAAATTAAAACAAGGAAATAAATCCTTAATAATTGGAGAAGAAAAAGTAAATGAATTATTGAAGATTTTTTCCTCTGAGGATTGGTTAGTCTCAAAAATCGAAAAAAAACCATCTACTCGTAAGCCAGTTCCTCCATTTACAACTAGTACATTGCAACAAGAAGCAAACAGGAAGCTTCGTTTGTCTGCAAGAGAAACTATGAGATGTGCACAAGGACTATATGAAAGAGGTTACATAACATATATGAGGACTGATTCAGTTCATCTTTCCGAACAAGCCACAAGAGCTGCTAGAGAATGTGTCAGCTCTATGTATGGAAAAGAATATTTATCTAACTCACCAAGACAATTTAATTCAACGGCAAGAAATGCTCAAGAAGCACACGAAGCAATTAGGCCTGCAGGTGAGCTATTTAAAACACCAAAGGAAACTAATCTAACTGGTAGAGACTTATCTCTTTACGATTTAATTTGGAAAAGAACCGTAGCTAGTCAAATGGCGGAAGCTAGGCTAACAATGATTAATGCTGAAATTAGTGTTGGGGATGGATTATTTAAATCGAGTGGGAAAACTATTGATTTCCCTGGATTCTTCAGAGCTTATGTCGAAGGAAGTGATGACCCTAGTTCATCCCTTGAACAACAAGAAATTATTCTCCCAAACCTAACAACTGGAACAACTCTTGAAGTTACTAATAAGGAATCTAGTTTTCATGAAACTAAACCGCCCGCAAGATATACAGAGGCTGCATTAGTTAAAATTCTTGAAAAAGAAGGGATTGGGAGACCATCTACCTATGCAAGCATTATTGGGACAATTGTGGATAGAGGTTATGCAAATATATCTTCCAATACTTTGGCTCCAACGTTTACAGCTTTTGCTGTTACAGCTCTATTAGAAGAGCATTTCCCTGATTTGGTTGATACTACTTTTACTGCAAAAATGGAATCTTCATTGGATGAAATATCTTCAGGTAATCTTGAGTGGCTACCATACCTCGAGACTTTCTATAAAGGTAAAAATGGTCTGGAGGTTAAAGTTCAGAAAACAGAGGGTAATATTGATGGTAAAGCTTATAGACAAGTTGATTTCGATGACCTTCCTTGCGTAGTAAGAATAGGCTCTAACGGCCCTTGGCTAGAGGGTACAAAAATTGATGAATCTGGTAATGAAATTCAGGCGAAAGGTAATCTTCCAATGGATATTACTCCTGGAGATTTAGACATAAAGCAAGTTGATCAAATTTTGAGTGGCCCATCAGATCTTGGAACTGATCCAAAAACTGGGGAAAAAGTTTTTTTAAGATTTGGCCCTTATGGACCTTACGTACAATTGGGAAATAATGATCAAGATAAAGCTAAACCAAGAAGAGCTTCATTACCCAAAGAGTTGAAAACTGATGATCTAACTCTAGATGAGGCCCTTGTACTTTTAAGTTTGCCTAGGTTGTTAGGAGTTCATCCTGAAGGAGGTATTGTTGAGGCTGACAGAGGAAGATTTGGACCTTATATTAAATGGATTAAAAATGAAAACGAATCTGAAAATAGATCTTTAAAGAAAGAGGATGATGTTTTTACAGTTGATATAAAACGAGCATTAGAAATTCTTGCGATGCCAAAAATGGGTAGAGGTGGTCAAGAGGTACTTAAAGACTTTGGAAAATCCAAAGAATTTAAAGAAAAAATTCAAATATTAAATGGAAGATATGGGGTTTATTTAAAATGTGGCAAAACTAATGTTTCGATTGCCAAAGATACTGACATAGAAAAAATCACCATAGATGACGCGGTTTCTATTTTAGAAGAAAAACTAAAAGATAAAAAAGGCTCTATTTTAAAAAAAACAAAGATTAGTAATAAAAAAAATACAAGGAAAAAGAAAAGTTAGAAAAAATATGATTTTAAAAAAAAAAGAATTTTTTTTATTAATTTTTTTAATTTTCTTGCAATCATGCTCTGGAGGGAGGATTGGAAATTTTCTTGAAAGTAGTTTTAATGATTTAGAAAAAACTGGCCAAAATGAAGATTTACAAAATAATTTAGTAAATAAAATAATTCTAG
>CACJCK010000007.1 GCA_902591865.1 uncultured Prochlorococcus sp. | reverse complement strand
GGTGTTTCATAAACAAGTTCGTATAAATCTCCAGATAATTTTTCAATAATATTTGGACTAAATGGTGGAGTTAATGCCTCTTTAAGCATCAGTCTGACTAATCTTCTGACTGGTCCGACATCAATATCTTTTGAAATTAGACCAGCTTGTTGTAGTTGACTAACAAGTGATGAGGCGTCTCTTAAAGCAGCAGCCTTAACCATCCCCCCTAATCTTGTTTGAAGATTATTTGAGATATTGCCCATCATTCCAAAATCATAAAAAATCAATTTACCTTCATTTGAAACTGCTAGATTACCTGGATGAGGGTCTGCATGAAAAAAACCGTAATTTACTAATTGTTTTAAATAACTGATGGCTCCTATTTCTGCAATTTTAGGTAATTCAATTGATTGTGATTGTAATTTTTCTAAATCGCTTATTTTTGTTCCTTCTATGTAGCTTAAACAAAGCACTTTTTCACTGCTCATATCCCAAATTACTTCAGGAACTTCAACATTTTCATCATCAAGAAATTGCTGTCTAAATCTTGCTGCATATTGTGCTTCACAATTAAAATCAAGCTCCTTCATGAGAACTTTCCTACACTCTTTAGCAATCTCAACCCAGTTTCTACCTCGACTCCAGTTCTTATTTTTCTGCAACAATCCTGCTATTTGCTGCATTATGCCCAAATCGATAATGAACAATTCTTTTAAATTGGGTCTTTGAACTTTAAACACTACTTTTTTACCATCTTTTAAAGTCGCCCTATGAACCTGAGCTAGTGATGCTGATCCAACTGGATCGCAGATTATTTGATCTATTTCATTAAACTTAGACCCTAGTTCTTCTCTTATGATTTCTTCAACTTGCGCAAATGAAAAATTAGGAACTTGATCCTGCAATTTAGACAATTCCCGTATCCAGGTTTTAGGAATTAAATCAGGTCTCGCAGATAATAATTGTCCAATTTTTATAAATGCCGAACCAAGATTTATTAATTGATTAGTAAAACATCTAGCTCTTTTAGTTTGGATACTACTTTTTTCATTATTCTTAGTTTGAAAAATTGTAAATCTAATATTATCTATCCATAAATTTATTAAAAGCGAAATCAGAGTTATCCAAATAAGAAAGGCCCTCTTCAACTTTTTCGAACGATAATGAAGAATTTGATAACTCATTTAATTAGATTATTTATAGCATTATTAAAGAGATCAATTTGGTTATTGATACCTTCAATTTCATTTAAAGCTTTTTTAACTTTGGCATCTTGATAAGTATTTGTGGACTCATTTTTCTGAATATTTTCGGTTTTCTCCATTCTTGAAGCTTCTTCGATTATGGATTCTTTCAAACTATCAAATTCTTTTTTAAGAATTTCTGGAGCATCCTTAGCAATATTTGTTGCTTCTTCAATTTTCTCAACCAATATCTCATTTAATTTTTCGGTTAATTTCTTTATAGCAGCTTTTAAAAGGTAATCAGAGTTGGTCATGAAGAATATAATGTTTTTATGGCAATTTATTTTCAATATGACCTAATAATAGATCAACAAAGAACATTTCACGTAACTGATCATTTTGATAATTAATTTATTTTATTTTTCCTATGTAAGTTTGTTTCTATATTATGCTTTTTTCTTTTTTTTCTTTTAACTTATACCTATATAAAGGTTAGGTATTTACATCAAAGATATCTTCTAACCAAGAACTCATCTAATTAAATACTAAAAAGGAGTTTATTAAATTGGAAATCATTGAGTCAGATGTAGTTATTATCGGAGGAGGCCCAGCCGGATGTACTTGCGCACTTTATACATCTCGTTCAAACTTAAAGACAGTAATTTTAGATAAAAATCCATCTGTGGGCGCCTTGGCAATAACTCATCAAATAGCAAATTATCCAGGTGTTCCGGTTGATATAAGTGGGGAGAAATTACTTACTCTAATGAGAGAACAAGCTGTGCAATACGGTACAGACTATAGAAGAGCGCAAGTGTTTGGAATAGATGTTAGTGGAGAATGGAAAACGGTTTATACACCCGAAGGCACCTTCAAAGCAAAAGCACTTGTACTTGCAAGTGGAGCTATGGGTAGGCCTGCATCATTTAAGGGCGAAGCGGATTTTCTTGGCAAAGGAGTAAGTTATTGTGCTACGTGTGATGGGGCTTTTTATAAAAATAGAGAAGTTGCTGTTATTGGAGTGAATAAGGAAGCAATTGAAGAGGCAACTGTTCTAACTAAATTTGCATCAACTGTGCATTGGATTACATCAAGTGATCCTAAATCAGACAATGAAGAAGCTATGGAATTGATAGATAATTCACATATAAAACATTGGAGTAGAACAAGATTATTGGAAATATTGGGTGATGATATGGGTGTGAATGGGGTTGTTGTAAAAAATAAGCAAGAAGAAAATCCTATCAATTTAAATTTAGATGGGGTCTTTGTCTACATGAGTGGTTCAAAGCCTATTACTGATTTTTTAGGGGATCAAATTGCTTTAAAAGAAGACGGAGGAGTTATTGTGGATGACTTTATGTCTACAAACTCTGATGGAGTATGGGCTATTGGAGATATAAGAAATACTCCATTCAAGCAAGCCGTTGTTGCGGCCTCAGATGGATGTATTGCTGCAATGTCAATTGATAGATATTTAAATAGTAGAAAAAATATAAGAGTAGATTGGATTCATTCTTAAAAATAAATATTTTTTCTTTAATTTTAAAGAGGGGTTGCTTCAGAAATATAAGCTACTCCTCCGTAATAGCTCAAATCGTCCCTAATGTTATCTCTCATTTTATCAATTAATTCTTGCTCACAAAAAACAATTACATGAGCATTTGCTCCTAATCCTGTAAATTCCATATCTTCAGTAACAACTCTTTCAGGCCCTCTGCCAGTGGCGTGTTTCATAACTGTATATCCTGGAACATTTGCTTTCTCTAAAGTTTTAATGATTGCATCTAGTTCTCTTTCACTAAATATTAGGTCTAATCTTTTCATTTTTATAAAGGGGAAAGTGGGATAATGGTATTTACTAAACTCATGTATATGGGAATGCCAAGAACTATATTGAATGGGAAAGTAAGGCCTAGTGTTGTAGATATATAATAACTAGATTTAGCTTCTGGTACTGTCATCCTCATAGCTGCAGGAACTGCTAAATATGAGGCGCTTGCACATAAAACCACAAATAAAAGTGCGTTGCCAGGTCCTAAAGATAAAAATCTTGCAACAAAGACACCTATAAATGCATTAAAAAGAGGCATGAAAATTGCAAAGCCAATCAAGAACGAACCTGCATTTTTAAGCCTCGGTAATCTTTGAGCAGCGACTATTCCCATATCTAATAAAAAGAAGCATTCTGCTCCATAGAATAATTGTCCAGTAAATGGCTCCATTTTAGTAATCCCTGAGGGATTACTGGAAGCAGTCAGAAATCCAACAATTAGGCTTGAAAGCAATAAATAAACTGATCCATTCAAAAGGGATTCGTGGAATATTGCGCTTAGATGCATTTTTCTTGATTTTGGTCTATTTTTTGGGGCGGCAAATTTTACTAGTAATAACCCAACAATTATTGCGGGAGATTCCATTAAAGCTAAGGCGCCAACCATAAACCCATCAAAAGCAATTTTTTGACTTTCTAAAAAACTTTCTGCAGAAATAAATGTAACAGCACTTATTGAACCATATGCTGCTGCTATTGCTGCTGAATTAAAAACATCAAACCTAAATCTTAAAATAAAAAATCCAATCAGAGGAATTAATAGTGACATTAATATTGCAGCGCTTAAAGTCGGCAATACTTGATTGGAAAAACCACTTTTCTGTATCTCTATACCTCCTTTAAATCCAATAGCTAAAAGGAGATATAAGGAGAAGAGTTTAGGCAAGGGAGCTGGAATTTCTAAATCAGATTTAAAGAGTACTGATATTGCTCCAATTAAAAAGAAAAGAACTGGGGGGGCTAATACATTTTGCAGAATTGGATTTATTTCCATAAATTATTAGGCTATTTCATTAAGAGCGGTTTCTAAAGCTTCTTTTCTTGTCTCAATGATGCCTTCAACACCAAACCTAGCTAATCTATCTTTTACTTTTTTATTTGCCCCAGCAACGAATGCTTTTCTGGAATTATTTTTTGCTTCTTGCATCATATCCTCTATTGCTAGAGTCGCTGTCACTCCAAGTCTTGGTACATCAGTGATATCTAATATCAAAACCTTATAGTTTCTTACTAGCATCATTCTCTCAGATATACCTTTAGCTGCTCCAAAACTAAGTGGTCCTTTAAGTCTAAATAACATCACTTCTCCTGCACATCTATCTAGGATTGCTTTTTCATCAGGAGGTAATGCATTTTTACCTTGATCATCTTTTGATAAAGGATTATCCTCATCCATGCCTTCTAGTTGAGTTTCTGTTATTGAATCAATAGTGAGCATATTTGCAATGAATACACCAACTAAAACTGCCCAAATTAAATCCCAAAAAACAGTCATTAGAAGTACGCCGTACATTACAACTGAAGTTTTTAAAGATAATTTGTGAGCCCTCCTCAAGAACCCCCAATCAATAATATCTAGACCAACTTTTATAAGAATTCCTGCTAGCAAGGCAGTTGGTATTTGCTCAGCTAAAGGACCTGCCCCAACTAAAACTATCAACAAGACAACTGAGTGAACCATACCAGAAATGGGAGTGGATCCTCCGGATTTAACATTAATAACTGTTCTCATTGTTGCCCCTGCTCCTGGTAAACCTGAAAACAGACCTGCAACAGCATTTCCTATCCCTTGACCAATAAGTTCTCTATCAGAATTATGTTTTGTTTGAGATATGTTGTCTGCAACAAGAGATGTTAGTAAGGAATCAATTGCGCCAAGCACTGCGAGGACTAATCCTGCTTTAAAGATAATAGGAAAATATTGATTAAAACTTGGGAAATTTAAAGATGGAACTCCCCTTGGAATTTCTCCAATTCTATCAATAGTTCCATCTCCAAAAAATAATATTGATATTGGAGTTACTATCAATAGAGCTAAGAGAGGAGAAGGAACCCATTGACTTATTTTCCTAGGAGTAAGAAATACTATGGCTAGCGTCATTATTGCTACCCCAATAGCAGCACCGTTTGGCTGGAAATTTAAAAATACAGTAGATAAAGATTCAACTACTCCACCTCTAGTACTAATTCCTAGTAATGGCCCAATCTGAAGAGCAATAATTATTACTCCAATACCAGACATGAATCCTGATACAACAGAATATGGAACTAAAGTAATGTATTTACCTAGTTTTAGAATCCCAAATAATATTTGCAATAATCCTCCAATAACTACCGCTGCCATAACTAAAGGTAAAATTTGTCCTGCAGCTAGATCTCTTGGAACTCCCACCGCTGCTAATCCTGCAATTACGCCAGCAACAGTGACACTCATAGGACCGGTAGGTCCACTAACTTGAGCAGGTGTTCCGCCAAATAATGCTGCTAAAAAACCAACTACTACTGCCCCGTATAGTCCATAAATTGCTCCGCCAGGTCCTAACGCAGCATTACCAAAAGCAAGAGCGAGAGGCAAAGCCACCACTGCGGCTGTTATTCCTCCAAGAATATCACCTCTTACATTCTTCAGATGAAATCCATTAATTATTTTCAAAGATACTCTCCTTAAAATAAACACTTAACTAAAAGATATTATCTCTTTATGAAGTAAATTTGTGAAAAATGAAGTTTGTGCAAAATATTTTTGTAACTTTTTTTGCTCTCATTAAATAAATTTAAGTTAATTTTCCTGAACAAAAGTAGTCTCTGATTGATTTATGTGCGAGGCAAGCGATTAATGTATTAGATAAATATTTTTCAATTTAAATTATATTCAAATGAATTCGATTATTCGTCCTAGAAGATTAAGAAGAACTGAGGCAATTAGAGAAATGGTTAGAGAAAACCATCTAAAGGCATCGGACTTTATATATCCATTATTTATTCATGAAAAAGATTTTAAAGAGGAAATTTCCGCAATGCCTGGAACATATAGATGGGATATTAATGGCTTGATAGAGGAGGTTACTAGGGCATGGGACTTAGGAATAAGGTGTGTGGTTCTTTTTCCGAAAATTAACGATAGCTTAAAGACTGAAAATGGAGCAGAGTGTTTTAATGAAGAAGGTTTAATACCTAAAGCTATTCAAATATTAAAAAAAGAGATTCCAGAAATGTCAATAATGACAGATGTTGCCTTGGATCCATACTCTTGTGATGGTCATGACGGATTAGTTGATGATACTGGAAAAATATTGAATGACGAAACAATCGAAATTTTAAAAAAACAAGCTTTAACGCAAGCGAGAGCTGGAGCAGATTTTATTGGCCCTAGTGACATGATGGATGGGAGAGTTGGAGAAATCAGAGCTGCTTTAGATAGTCAAGGATTTTGTGATGTAGGTATTATTAGTTACACAGCAAAATATTCATCTGCTTATTATGGTCCATTTAGAACTGCTTTAGATTCGGCTCCTAGAAAAAATAGTAAGAAAATAATTCCAGATAATAAGTCTACATATCAAATGGACCCTGCCAATTCAAAAGAGGCTTTAATTGAATCTGCATTGGATCAGTACGAGGGAGCTGATATTTTGATGGTAAAACCAGGAATCTCATACTTGGATATTATTTATAGATTAAGCACTTTTTCAAATAAACCTATAGCTGCATACAACGTTAGTGGGGAGTATTCCATGGTAAAGTCTGCCGCTATGAAGAACTGGATTAACGAAAAAGATATTGTATTAGAAACATTGCTTAGTTTTAAAAGAGCAGGAGCAAAATTAATACTCACTTATCATGCTTGTGATGCATCTCAATGGTTGCAGGATACTTAAAAACTCATTATTAACAAAAATTTGTTTTATTGTTAGATAAGTAATAATCAACCGCTTTGTTTTGAAGTCTTCACAAGGAGTAAATAGGATTGGTCACATTGCACTTAGAGTAGAGAATCTCGAAAGGGCGAAATCTTTTTATATTAAACTGGGGATGAATTTAGTTTGGGACGATAAAGATTGGTCTTATTTAGAAGCTGGTAACGGGAAAGATGGACTTGCCTTGTTAGGCCCTAGCTACAAAGCTGCAGGACCTCACTTTGCTTTTCATTTTGAAAATAAAAAAGAAGTGGAAAATATTCAAAATGATTTAAAAAATTCTGGTGTAAAAGTTGGACCTATACATGAACATAGAGATGGAACAGCATCTTTTTATATGAAGGATACTGAGGGAAACTGGCTCGAGATGCTTTATGTTCCTCCTGAAGGGATTCAATCGAATGTTTGATGCTTTTTTTGTATGCAAGAGAAAAGTTATTCTAAAAAATCATATTCAGATAACCCCTTAGAAGAAGAATCTATAAGCCTTTTAGAGTGGGATTCATTAAAAACTCATTTATGTTCATTCGCGTCAACGGAAATGGGTAAAAGAGCAATTTTAAGTTTCGTTATTCCTTCAGAATACGAAGCATCTAAAAGACTTTTAAATGAAACTGTTGAAATAAATGAGCTAGAAAATAAATTAGATAAATCAATTAGTTTTTCTGGAGTTTTTGATATTAGTAGAAATATTAAAGTTTGTTCCAAGGAAGGTGTAATTTCATCTTCTGAATTGTTAGAAATAGCTAAAACAATTGCTGCAGCACGAAATTTAAAAAAAATCTTATTAGATTTTGAACAGAGACCTTATATTTCATCATTTACAAAAAATTTAATTGACCATCAGAATATCGAAACGATTTTTAAAAAAGGGATTGAACCTAATGGAAGGATTTCAGACAATGCTAGTAATGAATTATCTGTACTTAGAAAAGAATTATCATCTAAAAAACTTGAAAGAAAAATATTAGTTGAGAAATTTATTCAAAAGAATTTATCTTATTTGCAAGATACTACTATTGGAGATCGATATGGTAGGCCTGTTTTAGCAGTAAAAGTTAATTATGTAGATAAATTTAGAGGCATAATTCATGACTCTTCATCTTCAGGAAATACAGTATATTTTGAGCCTGATAGTGTAGTAACTAAAGGAAATAAGATTGCTTCTTTAGAGGCTAGGATCACAGCAGAAGAATTTAAATTACTTAAGAAATGGTCCCAAGTTGTCAGTGATAATTCAGAAAATCTTATTGAAATGGCATCCATTTTATTGAGATTAGAAAATGCTCTAACTCGTTCAAGATATTCGAAATGGATTGGAGGCAAAACACCTACTTTTGAGAAAAATCCCATTATTTCTTTAATTGGTTTTTCTCATCCTTTATTGATTTGGGAACATAAGAAAAAAGGGTCTCCTCCCCCAGTGGCTGTCGATTTTCATATAAATAGAAATATTAAGGTTGTGGCTATTACAGGTCCAAATACTGGAGGTAAAACGGCAGCTTTAAAAGGTTTGGGTTTGTCTTTACTTATGGCTAGAGCAGGATTATTGATACCCTCAACTAGTAATCCAATTATCCCTTTTTGTCCAAATATATATGTCGATATAGGAGATAATCAATCATTAGAAGAAAATTTATCTACCTTCAGTGGGCATATATCCCGCATAAAAGAGATTTTAGATTCACTTAATAATAGGAAAGGATTATCAGTTGTTTTGTTAGATGAGATTGGGTCAGGTACAGATCCTCTTGAAGGAAGTGCTCTTGCGATGGCTTTATTAAAAGAGTTTGCAAATAAATCTGATATCACTTTAGCAACTACACATTATGGAGATATTAAGGCTTTAAAATATAATGACTCCAGATTTGAAAACGTATCAGTTGCCTTTGATGAGGATTCTTTGAAGCCAAAATATATTCTCAACTGGGGCATTCCTGGGAGAAGTAATGCTTTATCAATCTCAAAGAGAATTGGTCTTGATGAAAGCATACTAAATGAAGCTGCAAATTATTTAAAGCCAAAAGAAGTTGATAATATTAACAGTATTATTAAAGGACTTGAAGAAGAGAAGGTTAAACAACAAAATTCTGCAGAAGCTGCTGCAGAACTGATTGCAAGGACTGAAATTTTATATGATGAACTAAAGAGAAATTATGAATATCAAAAAATAAATGCTGAAAAAATCCAGGAACTTGAAAGGTTTAAATTATCAAAACATATTGTATCAGCTAAAAAGGAGGTAATAGATTTGATTAAAAAATTAAGAGATAAAAATGTTAATGGAGAGGATACGAGAATTATTGGAAATAGGTTAAAGGAAATTGAGACGGAACATTTAACCCAAAAAAAATTTGAAAATCCAATATCATGGAATCCTAAGGTAGGTGATTTTGTAAAAATTAAAAGTCTAAATAGTACGGGTCAAATTGTAAATTTAGATAAAAAAGGTGGTTTTTATGAAGTTAAATGTGGTTCATTCAGAAGTACATTATCTGTAAATGACTTTGAAGGTATTAACGGAGAAAAGCCTAATTGCAAAAGGTCAAAAATTGAGATCAAGTCTAAACGAGAAGATTTTTCTTTTTCTAAAATTAGAACGAGTAAAAACACAATTGATGTAAGAGGGCTAAGAGTTCATGAAGCCGAAATCATTATTGAGGAGAAAATTAGAAAATTTCATGGACCGCTTTGGATTGTTCATGGAATTGGAACAGGTAAATTAAAAAAAGGACTAAGAAATTGGTTATCAGGTTTGAATTATGTTGATAAGATTGAAGATGCTGCTAATAACGAAGGTGGACCAGGTTGCAGTATTGCGTGGATAAAATAAAATTTAAAATACCTATAAAACAATTTAATAAGTTTATTAAGTGCAATTTATTGATCAAGCAAACATTATTCTTAAAGCTGGAAAAGGTGGAAACGGAATAGTTTCATTTAGAAGAGAAAAATTCGTTCCTGCTGGAGGACCATCGGGTGGAAATGGTGGCAGAGGGGGTTCAATAATTTTGATGTGTGATAATAATCTTCAAACATTATTAGATTTCAAATTCAAACGTGAAATAATTGCCCAAGATGGATGTAAGGGAGGTCCTAATAAAAGATCAGGTGCTTCAGGTGAAGATACAATCCTTAAAGTTCCCTGTGGCACAGAAATAAGGGATATTAAAACTGGCATTATTTTAGGAGACTTAACTAAAGACAAACAGAGTTTAACTATTGCTATTGGAGGAAGAGGTGGACATGGCAATGCTTACTATTTAAGTAATCAAAATAGAGCCCCAGAATCATTCACTGAAGGTAAAGATGGTGAGATTTGGGATATTCAATTAGAACTGAAACTCCTCGCAGAGGTTGGAATTATTGGTCTTCCAAATGCCGGCAAAAGCACTTTAATTTCTGCTCTATCATCAGCTCGTCCAAAAATTGCAAACTATCCTTTCACCACTTTAATTCCTAACTTAGGTGTAGTTAGAAAAGTAGATGGAAATGGTTGCCTTTTCGCTGATATCCCTGGATTAATTTCAGGGGCAGCTGATGGAGTAGGTTTAGGGCATGATTTTTTAAGGCATATCCAAAGAACTAAGATACTTGTACACTTAATTGATTCAATTGCAGAAAATCCAATATATGATTTTGAGATAATTGAGCAGGAATTAAAAAAATATGGGAAAGGTCTTTTAGATAAAGAGAGGATAATAGTGTTAAACAAAATGGAGCTGGTAGATCATGATTATTTGAAAATAATCATAAAAAAGTTGGAAAATTTATCTAAAAAGAAAGTTTTAGTTATTTCTTCATCTTTAAAAAAAGGTTTATCCTCACTGCTTTCTGAGGTATGGAAAAGGATCTAACTTAAATTAAAAATTTTTTTGTAAAGAAATACACTTGATTTAATAATGAAAATTAGCCATAAATAAGATAATTCTTTAAACATAATATGAATTTCTACAGTTGTTTTGATAAACAAGGAAAAATAATAGCTAGATGTCAAACAATTCAAGATATTGAGGTTCTTAAAAGAATGGGAAGACCGATTGTAGAAGTTAAGGAAATGAAAAATGAAGAGTCGGTGGTCTGTTCTCTGACAGGTAGCCCATCAGATTTTAATATGGATTACTAAAAGAATTAAAGAACTAAAAAAAGGGCTCAAAAAGCCCTTTTTTTATGAATTATCTAATAATTAAGAAAACTTAATCATCATAAACAAGACATTCTGGTTCATCTGGGTTGGCGTCGCAAAATAATTCCAAAGCATTTGGGTCATGTTTATCATCTGGATGATGATCCTTATACTCTTCGAGTTCTTTTAGTTCTTCAGTGAGATGTCTGACCTTTGGAAGATTGCCCTCTGCTTTTGCAGATTCGATTTCCGATTGATCTTTTTGGATGTGTTCGTCAATGGATTTCATTTTAAGCTTTTCGTACTTTAGTAGACATACATAACATAGTTAATTTCTAATAAAATTGCATTATCTATGAACTAAATAAGTGTTCATTACAACATCTTTTTTTGGTTGAAATTGATTTATATCTTCTTTAAGACTCTAATCTCATTATTTCTTTTAATGATGGTAAAACTGGTATTAGTTGATTTGGGTTTAAAGGGAATAAAGCTGTATAGTAATCTTTTTTCCATTCATTGTCGTAGCATGTCTTATCTACATTGAATAATTTAAAAAATTTTAATCTCCATTCAATAATCTTTTTGAAATTTGATAATTCTTTTTCAGTACATTTAAAAAGTCTGCTGTATATCAATTCCCATCTTATAAGCGTTGGAAAAAGGTAAATATCTGCGTATGTTAAGTCTTCTCCATATATCCAGTCCCCTTTGTTTTTCTGTAGTAAATTTTCAACTTCATTTATAGCTGTAAAAAGATTTTGACTTGCTTTTTCGTATGCTGACTGGTTTCTGGCGAAACCACACTTGTATACTCCATCATTAATGCTGTTATTAATTAAATCTAAAAATTTTTGATTACAGTCTTTAATAATTAGTGTCTGATATTTTGAATGAATTTTTATTGAATTGAGTAGTTTTATTATCTGGGAACTTTCATTAGACAAAATAATTACTTCATCTTTTACAAAACTAATTAAAAGAGGTAATGTAGCTCTAAAAATAATCTTTTTATTAGCTTTTTTGTAAAGTTCAGAAAGTCTTATACATCCCTTAATCTTTGTATTGAAGATCCATTCGCCATGCTCAACATCTGCTTTCAAAAAAATAACTTTAACTTTTTTAGATAAATGTTTTATTTCATGGACTAATAAAGTTCTTTGACACCATGGACAAGAATTACCTACCAATAAATAAATTTGTCCATTTTCTTTATTAATATCGTATTCACTATCAGTTGTTATACCTTTAGGCCTTTTATAATTACCATGTAAATCTGCTGGTGCGAAGCCATTCATTAATTTTGTCCAAAACCAAAACCAGAATTTTTTGGAGGCCTTAACAAGGTATTTATTTTGCATAAAATTTTATTTTTTAAGAAAAAATGACTATTCAAAGAATACTTATCGTTTCAGGCACTCATGGGAATGAAATTAATCCTATTTGGGCGGTTAAGCATTTTAATAGAGAGGAAAATAGTTTAAATCATGGTATTGAGTTTGAGTACATAATAGGTAATCCTGTTGCCTATGAAAAAGGATGCCGATATATAGATGTAGATTTAAATAGATCTTTTAAAGAAAGTGAGAATTTTGATCAACACAAGAATAGCTTTTATGAAACTAATCGAGCCAATTTTTTAGTAGATGAATTTGGAATTGACGGATCTAAACCCTGTCAAATTGCAATCGATTTGCATACTACTACTGCAAATATGGGAACAAGCATTGTTTTGTATGGGAGGAGATTTAAAGATTTTTGTTTAGCTGCATTACTGCAGAACAAATTTGGATTGCCTATTTATTTGCACGAGAAAGATAAAGCGCAAACAGGCTTTCTTGTAGAAGCTTGGCCATGTGGTTTGGTTATTGAAATAGGACCTGTCGCACAAAATTTTTATGATCCAAACATCATTAATAAATTCTTAATAATAATTAGATCTTTAAGGGCAGAGATAGATAAATTGAAAAACAATCTTATAGAACTCCCAAAGGAATTGGTGATTCATGTTCATCAAGGGAGTATAGATTATCCAAGAGATCAAAAAGGAAATATTGATGGCTTAATTCATCATGAAAGAATCAATCAAGATTGGAAATTGATTAAAAAAGGAGATCCATTATTTCTTGATAGCCAAGGGATTATTCATAAATATGATGGAGATGAGTTTGTTTGGCCGGTTTTTATTGGCGAAGTTGCTTATAAAGAAAAAAAAATTGCGATGAGCATTACAAAGAAAGAAGTTATTTGTTCCAACACTCAATGGGTTCATGAGTTTAAAAGTCTTTAAATTAAGAAACCAAAACAATAAACTACTTTTATAAAATTAGGGTTTTTTATGACATAGATAAGTTTATTTAATATTTCATACTTTATATTTTTTTATCAACTTTAAACTTTTTAAACCTAAATCCTTTCGCTCCAATAAATAACAGCGCCAAAACTCTCTAATTGCAGTCTTCTATACCTAGCTTCTTTTAAAGAAACTACCTCTTTCGATCTTTTTCCTTTAAGAAGCCATTCGATTATTACCAAGTTAAATCACCAATAACAAAGAAAATATTAAGTTAAGAAGCCTCTTTTCTCATACTTCGAAAGAATAACTTTACCTAAAGAAAAATAATTTACACATTTTCAGCGATTTTGGTCTAAAATCTTTTGAGCGGAATTTTTTCCGTTTTATTTACACGTCTCACTTTAGAGACATACTTTACGAACTCATGACAACTATTCAGCAGCAGCGTTCTTCGCTGTTAAAAGGTTGGCCACAGTTTTGTGAGTGGGTAACATCAACTAACAACAGAATTTATGTTGGTTGGTTCGGCGTCTTAATGATTCCATGCCTTCTTACAGCAGCGGCTTGCTTCATCGTTGCATTCATCGCAGCACCACCAGTAGACATCGACGGAATTAGAGAGCCAGTTGCTGGTTCATTCCTATATGGAAACAACATCATCTCAGGTGCAGTTGTTCCTTCATCTAACGCTATTGGTCTACACTTCTACCCAATTTGGGAAGCAGCTACTGTAGATGAGTGGTTATACAACGGTGGTCCTTACCAGCTTGTAATTTTCCACTTCCTAATTGGTATCTCAGCATACATGGGAAGACAGTGGGAGCTTTCATACCGTTTAGGTATGCGTCCTTGGATCTGTGTTGCATACTCTGCACCAGTTTCAGCAGCTTTCGCAGTATTTCTTGTATACCCATTCGGTCAAGGTTCATTCTCTGACGGAATGCCTCTAGGTATCTCTGGAACATTCAACTTCATGTTTGTTTTCCAGGCAGAGCACAACATTCTTATGCACCCATTCCATATGGCTGGTGTTGCTGGTATGTTCGGAGGATCTTTATTCTCAGCTATGCACGGTTCACTTGTTACTTCATCTCTAATCAGAGAAACAACTGAGACAGAGTCTCAGAACTATGGTTACAAGTTCGGACAAGAAGAAGAAACATATAATATCGTTGCAGCTCATGGCTACTTCGGTCGTTTGATCTTCCAATATGCAAGTTTCAACAACAGCAGAAGTCTTCACTTCTTCCTAGCTGTATTCCCAGTTGTTTGTGTATGGTTAACTTCAATGGGTATCTGCACAATGGCATTCAACCTTAACGGTTTCAACTTCAACCAGTCAGTTGTTGATGCAAACGGTAAGATTGTTCCTACATGGGGTGACGTTCTTAACAGAGCAAACCTAGGTATGGAAGTAATGCACGAGCGTAACGCTCACAACTTCCCACTTGATCTAGCAGCAGCTGAGTCTACAACAGTAGCTCTTTCAGCTCCAGCTATCGGTTAAGCTTAAAGTTCTTAAATTTACAAGCCCCCTTTTTGGGGGCTTTTTTTTGTGTATTCATATCAGTAGATAATAAATAAGCAAAAGTTATCAAAGATATAAGTTTCGCTCAGCACATTTAATAAGATATTGGACTATGATAATTGGGACGGAAATTTAAAATCCGTTTTTACTTAAATGTCTCATTATAGAGGCAATAACATAACGAACTCATGACAACTATTCAGCAGCAGCGTTCTTCGCTGTTAAAAGGTTGGCCACAGTTTTGTGAGTGGGTAACATCAACTAACAACAGAATTTATGTTGGTTGGTTCGGCGTCTTAATGATTCCATGCCTTCTTACAGCAGCGGCTTGCTTCATCGTTGCATTCATCGCAGCACCACCAGTAGACATCGACGGAATTAGAGAGCCAGTTGCTGGTTCATTCCTATATGGAAACAACATCATCTCAGGTGCAGTTGTTCCTTCATCTAACGCTATTGGTCTACACTTCTACCCAATTTGGGAAGCAGCTACTGTAGATGAGTGGTTATACAACGGTGGTCCTTACCAGCTTGTAATTTTCCACTTCCTAATTGGTATCTCAGCATACATGGGAAGACAGTGGGAGCTTTCATACCGTTTAGGTATGCGTCCTTGGATCTGTGTTGCATACTCTGCACCAGTTTCAGCAGCTTTCGCAGTATTTCTTGTATACCCATTCGGTCAAGGTTCATTCTCTGACGGAATGCCTCTAGGTATCTCTGGAACATTCAACTTCATGTTTGTTTTCCAGGCAGAGCACAACATTCTTATGCACCCATTCCATATGGCTGGTGTTGCTGGTATGTTCGGAGGATCTTTATTCTCAGCTATGCACGGTTCACTTGTTACTTCATCTCTAATCAGAGAAACAACTGAGACAGAGTCTCAGAACTATGGTTACAAGTTCGGACAAGAAGAAGAAACATATAATATCGTTGCAGCTCATGGCTACTTCGGTCGTTTGATCTTCCAATATGCAAGTTTCAACAACAGCAGAAGTCTTCACTTCTTCCTAGCTGTATTCCCAGTTGTTTGTGTATGGTTAACTTCAATGGGTATCTGCACAATGGCATTCAACCTTAACGGTTTCAACTTCAACCAGTCAGTTGTTGATGCAAACGGTAAGATTGTTCCTACATGGGGTGACGTTCTTAACAGAGCAAACCTAGGTATGGAAGTAATGCACGAGCGTAACGCTCACAACTTCCCACTTGATCTAGCAGCAGCTGAGTCTACAACAGTAGCTCTTTCAGCTCCAGCTATCGGTTAAGCTTAAAGTTCTTAAATTTACAAGCCCCCTTTCTGGGGGCTTTTTTTAATTTTCAATTGGTTTCATATAATGTTTATATATAGATAAAACATTTGATATTTCTATGAGTAGTAGTTTTGGAAAAATTTTTCGTGTTAGTACCTTTGGAGAATCACATGGTGGTGCAGTAGGAGTTATTCTTGATGGGTGTCCCCCAAAGTTAAACGTAGATATAAATCTGATACAAAATGAATTAGATAGACGTAGACCTGGCCAAAGTGACATTACAACACCCCGAAATGAAAAAGATAAAATCGAAATATTAAGTGGGATAAAAGAAGGGTTAACACTGGGAACTCCAATAGCAATGTTGGTAAGAAACAAGGATCAAAGACCAGGAGATTATAATAATTTGGAGCAGGTTTTTAGACCTTCTCATGCAGATGGTACATATCATCTGAAATATGGAATTCAGGCAAGTTCTGGAGGTGGAAGAGCCTCTGCAAGAGAAACAATTGGGAGAGTAGCTGCTGGTGCTGTAGCAAAACAATTATTAAAAACCTTTGGTAACACTGAAATATTATCTTGGGTAAAGCGTATACATGATATTGATTCTAATATAAATAAAGAGAAGATTTCCCTCAAAAAAATAGATTCTAATATTGTTAGATGTCCTGATGAAAAGGTATCAACAGAAATGATCGAGAGAATTAAGGAATTAAGGCGTCAAGGAGACTCTTGCGGAGGTGTTATTGAATGTCTAGTGAGAAATGTCCCCTCTGGCCTTGGAATGCCTGTTTTTGATAAATTAGAAGCTGATTTAGCAAAGGCTTTGATGTCTTTACCTGCTACGAAAGGCTTTGAAATAGGTTCAGGTTTTTCTGGAACTTATTTAAAAGGAAGCGAACATAATGATGCCTTCATTAAATCTGATGATATTAGTAAGTTAAGAACAACATCAAACAATTCAGGAGGTATACAGGGCGGAATAAGTAATGGTGAAAATATCGAGATGAAAATAGCTTTTAAACCTACAGCAACCATCGGGAAAGAACAGAAAACAGTAAATGCTGAAGGTAAAGAAGTACTTATGAAAGCAAAAGGGAGACACGATCCATGCGTTCTACCAAGAGCAGTTCCCATGGTTGATGCTATGGTAGCTTTAGTACTTGCTGATCATTTGCTTTTAAATCATGCTCAATGTAACTTAATAAATAAGTGGTAGTTTTGTTGAATAAATTATATTCATCCTTAACTTAATTATTTTTGAGCCATTCATATATTTTGGGATCAAATTTTTTATTTTTGATAGCTTTATCTCCAATTACGACTGCTTTATACCCTAAAGATTTATAAGTTTTTAAATCATTGATTGATATTCCTCCAGCAGCAATGAAATCAATATTTTTATAGTTGAGTATATTTATCGAACTAACTTTACTTTTTATTGGGTAGATTTTGATAATATTGCAATTTAAATCTATCGCTTCCTTAAGATCTTTTAAATTATTAACTCCTGGAATTAATAAATAATTTTTTGACTGCGCATAATTGAAAAGATCTTTATCCCAAAATTTCATCATCGAAAAATTTAATCCAATTTTTAAAGAATCTTCTATTGATTGCTTATTAACTATGGAGGCAGAGCCTAAATTAATTCTTGGATATTTAATTTTGATATCGGATACAAAATCGAACCAATTTTCGTTGTTAGACCAACTTATTTCAATATTCTTTAATCCTAATTTTACTAAGTTTTCTAATTCTGCCAAAAATGAATTTCTTATAGAGGTATTTGAGTAAATATAATCTTCAGGTTTTATAAGTAAAAAAAAAGACTCAATTTTCAGGTACTCCGAAAAAGAATCTTCTTGATTATTCATTAAAAATTTAGAATTCCTCGTTAAATATAGTTTGCCACTTTTACTTCTGAGCGGTTAAGCAAATCTTGGATATCTTCAGTATCTATAGTTTCTCTTTCAATTAGCATTTGAGCCATTTCGTCTAGAACAGTTCTGTTATCTGATAAAACTTTTGAAGGAGTTGGTAGAATGCTTGATCCGGGGTTTAACCTTGTATCAGTTACCAAGCCTTATTTATTAGAACTTATGACTTCAAATAATCAAACTCCCAACGATTTAATTAACCAATTTGGAAGGCAAGTAGGGGAACTAGGATCGAAAGCTGTTGGAATTCCCAAAAGAATAGATGAAAGTTTAGAAAGATTAGAGCAGGGCGATTTACAATTGCAAATAAGAATGGGAGAGTCTGATAGGCAATTTAAAAAAATGTTTACTGCGCAAAAAAGTTTAGGACATTCAGTTCTCATAGGAAGCTTATCAATCGCATCTGCTTTACTTGTAACCAATAAACAAAATAATTTTGCATTGTTGCCACTTTTTTTTGCACTACCAATAAGTATTGATTGGATAAAATGCCAATTAAGTATGAAAAAGGGCTCACGTTTAGAAAAACTTAAGCGCTAAAGAACTATATATTTTTAGGACCTAAACCTAAAGCCCCTGCGAATCTTGCTTGATTTCCCAATTCCTCCTCAATTTTTAAAAGCCTATTATATTTTGCAATCCTTTCACTTCTACTCAAAGAGCCGGTCTTGATCTGACCCGATCTTGTGGCGACAGATAAATCAGCAATTGTTGTATCTTCAGTTTCACCACTTCTATGACTAATAACACATGTGAAACCAGACTTTTTAGCTAACTCAATAGCTTCCAAAGTTTCAGTTAATGTTCCAATTTGATTTACCTTTATTAGGATTGAATTGGCAGATTTTTCCATAATCCCTTTCCTTAA
Organism: uncultured Prochlorococcus sp.; assembly: GCA_902591865.1. GTDB lineage: Bacteria > Cyanobacteriota > Cyanobacteriia > PCC-6307 > Cyanobiaceae > Prochlorococcus_A. The sequence continues at coordinate 42,458 of CACJCK010000007.1, read as the reverse complement.
CCTTTCTGTATTAGTAACAAACAAATCATCACCTACAAGCTGAACTTTATTACCTAATTCTTTGTTTAATTCTGTCCAACCCTCCCAGTCATCCTCTGCTAAACCATCCTCTATAGAAACTATTGGATAATTAGAAACTAATCTTGAAAGATATGAAATCATTGCAGAACTATTTAAACTTTTCCCTTCATATCTATAAATACCATCACTATAAAATTCAGTGCTAGCAACATCTAAAGCTAAAGATACCTGCGAACCAGGCCTAAATCCGGCTTTTTGAATTGCTTCCAATAATAAGTCCCCTGCTTCTTCACTTGATGACAAATTAGGGGCAAATCCACCCTCATCGCCTACAGCAGTAGATAGACCCTTTTGATCAAGTAATGATTTTAATGAGTGAAATATTTCAGTACCCATTCTTAATGATTCACTGAAATTATTAACTCCATGCGGAACAAGCATAAATTCCTGAAAATCAAGACTATTTGGTGCATGAGCACCACCATTTATTACATTCATTAATGGGACTGGCAGAAGATTGGATAATGGATCTCCAAGATACCTATATAGGGGAATGTCTAAAGCATTTGCTGATGCTCTTGAAGTTGCAAGACTTACTGCAAGGATTGAATTTGCTCCAAGGTTAGACTTATTAGAAGTTCCATCAATTTCAATCATTAATTTATCTACTGCAGTTTGATCTAAAGCTGATAAACCACATAAAGCCGGGGATATTGTTTCATGAATTTTATTAACAGCATTCAAAACACCTTTTCCCATATATTTTGAACCACCATCTCTTAATTCATGTGCCTCATGAGCACCAGTGCTAGCTCCGCTGGGAACAATTGCTCTACCACTTGCACCGCATTCCAAAAATACTTCTGCCTCTACAGTTGGATTACCTCTTGAATCAAGTACTTGCCTTGCTTCAATAGTATCAATAAGAAAATCAATAGTTTCTTTCACAATTTAATTATTACTATATAAATCCTATTAATAGCTGAACTATTTGGCTAACATCTGAAATATTTATGTTAACCAAATATAATTTTTTTAATTTCAGAACAACTTAGATATGAGTTAACGTTTTTATTTATTCCAAAAAAACAACCTATCGCACAAACATATTTTTCAAATTCATCTTACAATTTGAAAATTATTTGATGATTATTAATGCATATCCTATTTAGAATATTAATTATTAATCAACTATAGTTTTTATGGTTTATGAGAGAAACACTTACATCCAGTCCTGAACTTTTTAGCGATATTAGCTGGAATCTCCTTTTATTAGGTGAAGAAACCGCAAAAAAATGGGATCACAGCGAATTCAATATTGAACACATAATTCATACATTGTTCTCATCAAGTGAATTCTTTGCTTTCATCGAAAAATTATCAATCGACCAAGATACAGTTTTAGATATAACAGAAGATTTTTTAGAAGAGACACCAACAAACGAGTCAGAAATTTTTACTATCGGGGAAGACTTAGAAATTTTATTAGATAATGCGAATCAGATTAAAATTCAATGGGGATCAAGATTAATAGAAATCCCACATTTAATGATTGCTCTTGGCAGGGATTTAAGAATTGGAAATTATGTTTTTGAAGAAGGCAATCTTTCAATGGAAAAATTAGAGGAAGAATTAAAGTTTTTCCCAAATATTAATCAATCAAAAGATTTTTCTAATTATAGGAACGTAATTGAGATAAATAATCAATCTAATAATGAATCAAACAAAGAGACTTTACTTAAAGAAGAAAAATTTGAAAAATCTATTGTTCCATTACCCAAAAGTGAAATTCAAATTGAGACCAAAAAACAAGTTGGAAAAGATCAGAATGCTCTTTCAATTTATGGAAAAGATTTAACAGAATCAGCTAACAAAGGATTATTGGATCCCATTTTAGGAAGAGAAAATGAGATCAATAATTTAATGAGAGTACTCTGCAGAAGAAATAAAAATAATCCTATACTTATTGGCAACCCTGGAGTTGGTAAAACCTCAATAGCAAAATTACTTGCCCAACTAATTGTAGACAAAAAAGTTCCTGATTCTTTAAAAGACTTAAAAATTATTTCACTTGACTTAGGTGCTTTAGTTTCTGGGACAAAATTCAGAGGCCAACTAGAGGAAAGACTAAGCTTAATAATGCAGGAATTAAACAATGCAAGCCAAGGAATGATTCTATTTATTGATGAAATTCACTCAATATTTAGTTCTGACAGATCTTCTACTGACATCAGTAATATCTTAAAACCTTTACTAGCTGAAGGAGAACTTAGATGTATAGGTACAACAACACCTGAAAAATATAGTGAAACTATCGAAAAAGATCAGGCATTGAATAATTGCTTTCAAAAGATAGCTGTTAATGAACCTTCAGTAGAATTTTGCGCAAAAATACTGAAAGGTATCAAAAAGAAATATGAATCACATCATGGTATAAAAATTTCTGAAGAGGCCATAGACTATTCTGCAAAATTGGCCGACAGATACATCAGCGATAAATGTCTTCCTGATAAAGCAATAGATTTAATCGATGAAGCAGCTGCACAGTTAAAAATCGAATCTAATAATAAGCCTCAAATAATTCTTCAACAAGAAAACAAACTTCATACTATTGATGAAAAACTGAATAATTTGCAAGGAGAAAATATCGAAGCTCAAGACAAACTATTGCATATGAGACAACAATCAGAGGCAAAATTGAACATTCTTTTGGACAATTGGGATAATTTGAGAGCAGAAATGGAGCAATTATCTTATTTGATGAAAGAAGAAGATAAGTTAACCAAACAAATTAAAGATAAATCAAATCGCGAAATTGAAAATGATGTGGATTATTTAGAAAAGATTGCAAAAGAGTTAAGTGAATTAGAGAATGAAATACAAAAAGTTGAAGAGAACTTTAAAAAAATAAAGAAAAATAGAAATTTCCCTTTTAAATATCAAGTCGAACCTGATGATATTGCTGATGTCATCTCAAAAATAACTGGAATTCCAATTTCTAAAGTAGTTTCAAATGAACGCAAGAAATTAGTCAATCTAGAAACAGAAATAAGTGAAAAAGTTATTGGACAAGAAAAAGCTATAGAAGCTGTTTCTGCTTCTATTAGAAGAGCTCGTGTTGGCATGAAAAGTCCTAAAAGACCTATTGGATCTTTTTTATTTATGGGTCCCACAGGTGTTGGTAAAACAGAATTAGCAAAATCTCTTGCAACAGCTTTATTTGATGAAGAAGACGCACTTCTAAGATTAGATATGAGTGAATATATGGAGAAAAACGCCGTAGCAAGACTTTTGGGAGCTCCTCCAGGTTATGTTGGTTATGAAGAAGGAGGGCAATTAACTGAAGCCGTAAGACGCAAACCCTATTCAGTAATACTTCTTGATGAAATAGAAAAAGCACATACAGAAGTTTTTAATATCCTTTTACAAGTCTTAGATGAAGGAAGATTAACGGACTCTCAAGGAAGGACCGTAGACTTCAAAAATACCGTAATCATTATGACAAGTAACCTCGCTGGTAAATCTATACTGGAGTATTCACAAAAGATTTCTAAAAGTGAGGGTAAGTTAGAACAAAATCAACAAATTCTAGATGAGTCTATTAATAATATATTGTCTTCAACTTTTAGACCGGAATTTTTAAACAGAATTGACGAAGTAGTAAAGTTTAATCCATTATCTATTGATGAACTTCAAAAAATAATTATTTTACAAACAGAAGATTTAAAAAACCTGCTACTTGAACAGAAAATAAATATCACTATAGACAAAAAAGTTATTAATAAAATTGCTAACGATTCTTACGAACCTGAATATGGTGCTAGGCCACTTAGCAGGGAACTTAGAAGACAAATAGAAAATCCCTTAGCTGCAAAACTTTTAGAGGATAACTTTAAAAACAAAAAAAATATCACAATTAAACTTAACCCCGCTAAAAAAGATGAGATCGTTTTCAAACCTAGCTGAGGAGTAAATCAATAAGCTAAAATAAGATTAGAGCATAAAACTTAATTTCAAAAAAAATTTTGTGACAAGTCCTACTACCAATAAAGAACCTCTAAAAAAGGATTCTCCTGAAATTGAAGAGCCTAAAAAAAAGAATAATTTTTTTAGATCTACCTACGATGAGCTTAAACTTGTCGTGTGGCCTAACAAACAACAACTTTTTAGCGAATCAGTAGCAGTTATAATTATGGTATCCTTCTCTGCGGCAGCCATAGCATCTGTCAGCAGATTCTATGGATGGGCAGCCTCACAAATTTTTGGTTGAATTATCACTGAATATCCATTTATAAAGATCTTAATTAAGCTTCCATAAAAAAAATGAGTAATGAATTGACTACAAACCTTGCTTCTTCAAAAGCAAATACTAACATTGCAAGATGGTATGCAGTTCAAGTAGCATCGAGCTGTGAAAAAAAAGTAAAAGCGACTCTTGAGCAGAGATCTGTAACTTTAGGTGTTAATAATCGAATCGTTGAAATTGAAATTCCCCAAACTCCTGGAATTAAATTAAAAAAAGATGGAAGCAGACAAACTACTGAAGAAAAAGTTTTCCCAGGTTATGTTCTAGTAAGAATGATTTTGGATGAAGATACAATGATGGCTGTAAAAAGTACTCCAAATGTAATTAACTTTGTCGGCGCTGAAGATGGTAGAGGCAGCGGAAGATCGCGAGGTCATATCAAACCTCGACCACTATCCCGACAAGAAGTTAATAGAATCTTTAAGCGCACATCCGAGAAAAAAGCTGTAATCAAGTTAGATATTGAAGAAAAAGATAGAATTATAGTAACTAGTGGCCCATTCAAGGATTTCCAAGGAGAAGTAATAGAAGTTTCCGGGGAAAGAAATAAATTAAAAGCATTACTTTCAATATTTGGTCGCGAGACTCCTGTAGAATTAGAATTCTCCCAAATCAATAAACAAAATTAATTTCAAATTGTTCTTGTTTATCGAGTAAAATTATGATTTTCTACTTCAGCTTAAATTCTCTAATCTAATGGCAAAAAAAATTGTTGCAGTTATCAAGCTTGCTTTACAAGCAGGCAAAGCAAATCCTGCTCCTCCTGTAGGGCCAGCTTTAGGTCAACATGGTGTCAATATCATGGCATTTTGTAAAGAATACAACGCAAGGACACAAGATAAAACAGGTTTTGTAATTCCAGTTGAGATTTCTGTTTTTGAAGATAGAAGTTTTACTTTTATCACAAAAACACCTCCTGCTTCCGTCTTAATAACCAAAGCAGCTGGTATAGAAAAAGGATCTGGTGAATCTGCAAAAGGCTCTGTTGGGAATATAAGTAAAGCTCAATTAGAAGAAATAGCCAAAACTAAGCTTCCTGATCTAAACTGTTCTAGTGTTGAATCAGCAATGAAAGTAATTGAGGGTACTGCTCGTAATATGGGCGTCTCTATCACTGATTAAGTTCAATACAAATTACTAACTACTAAGGGGAGGTTAATTAATAACCGTTTGTACCCAAAATTATTATGAAAAAACTATCCAAAAGAATGGCGGCTCTATCAACAAAGATAGAAGATCGAATTTACGCACCACTTGAAGCTCTTAGTATTATCAAGGAAAATGCTAATGCAAAATTTGATGAAACTATTGAAGCACATATACGTTTGGGTATTGATCCAAAATATACTGATCAACAATTAAGGACCACTGTTGCATTACCACATGGTACTGGCCAAAGTATAAAAATTGCAGTAATTACAAGTGGTGAGAATGTATCGAAAGCCAAGGCTGCTGGTGCAGATTTATTTGGCGAAGAAGATCTTGTGGAAAACATAAACAAAGGAAATATGGAATTCGATCTACTTATTGCAACTCCAGATATGATGCCAAAGGTTGCAAAATTAGGAAGAGTTTTAGGACCCAGAGGTTTAATGCCTAATCCTAAAGCTGGGACAGTAACTAATGACATTGCTAATGCAATAAAAGAATTCAAAGCAGGTAAGCTCGAATTTAGAGCAGATAAGGCTGGAATCGTTCATGTCCGCTTTGGAAAAGCAAGTTTCACAAAAGAGTCTCTATTTGACAACTTAAAAACCTTACAAGAAGCAATTGATAAAAATAAACCTAGTGGAGCTAAGGGAAAGTATTGGAAAACTTTTTATGTAACTTCAACAATGGGGCCTTCAGTTCAAGTTGACATAAATGCAGTACAAGATTACCAACCTGAAGGTTAACTCTTTGTAGTATAATTTAAATTGCAATAATACGGCCAAAGAAAGTAGGTTTATTTAGTTATTCTAAATTTTTAATTCCTACCGAGGACTCGTCTTAAATTATTTCTTTTTGGATCTAATAAAAGCGGCCTCTTTAAAAGGACTTTGCCGCATTTCCTGCTCTCCCTAAACTACGATCCAAAAAACATCAATGGGCCGAACACTAGAGAATAAGCAACAAATCGTTACTGAGATTAAATCTCTATTAAACGACTCGGAAATGGCTGTAGTTCTTGACCATAAAGGTTTAACTATCAAAGAGATGTCAGATTTGCGATCTAGATTGCAAACAACTAACGGCATTTGCAAAGTTACTAAAAATTCATTAATGCGTAAAGCTATTGATGGAGATAGTAATTGGAACGATCTTGAATCTTTACTGACCGGAACAAATGCTTTTGTCTTAATCAAAGAAGATGTAGGTGCTGCTGTAAAAGCTATCCAATCTTTTCAACAAGACACCAAAAAATCCGAAACCAAAGGAGCTTTATTTGAAGGCAGACTTCTAAGCGATTCTGAAATAAAAGAAATTGCAAGTCTTCCATCTAAAGAAGTATTGATGGCAAAAATTGCTGGGGCTCTTAATGGCTTAGCAACAAAAATTGCGATCTCTATTAATGAAGTACCTTCTGGACTTGCTAGATCACTTAAACAATATTCTGAAAAATCAGAATCCTAAATTCAAAACCTAATTAACTTTTAAGAAAATGTCCGCAAAAACTGAAGAAATTCTTGAATCATTAAAATCTCTATCACTTTTAGAAGCATCTGAACTTGTAAAGCAAATTGAAGAGGCTTTTGGTGTATCTGCTGCAGCTTCTGCAGGTGTAGTAATGGCAGCTCCAGGAGCAGCTGGCGGTGACGCAGATAGTGGCGCTGCCGAAGAAAAAACTGAATTTGATGTAGTTCTCGAAAGCTTTGATGCAGCTGCAAAAATCAAAGTACTTAAAGTTGTAAGAAATGCAACTGGTCTAGGTCTTGGCGATGCAAAAGCACTTGTTGAATCTGCACCAAAAACAGTAAAAGAAGGGATTGCTAAAGCAGATGCTGAATCTTTAAAGAAAGAGATTGAAGAAGCTGGCGGTAAAGTTACACTTAAATAAGAGAATATTTTTTCAAGCCGATAGACTTTATATCGGCTTTAAAAATTATGAATATTAATAGTATTGCAATTGAAGCTGCAACAGATGGAGCCTGCAGTGGTAATCCAGGTCCTGGTGGTTGGGGTGGTCTTATAATTTTTGACGACAAAAGTGAATTAGAAATAGGTGGTTCCGAGCAAAATACTACTAATAATAGAATGGAACTCACTGCGGCCATAAAAACACTTGAGAAATTAAAAACCTATAAATTAAAAGAAAACTTTAAATTAAGAACTGATAGTAAATATGTCATAGAAGGGTATACAAAGTGGATTATTAATTGGAAGAGGAATGGATGGAAAACAAGCTCAGGAAAATCAGTTCAAAATCTTGATTTATGGCAAAAGATTGATCAATTAAGAATTAATGGTCTTGTAATGGAATATGTTAAGGGCCATAGCGGTGACAAACAAAATGATAGGGTAGATAAAATCGCTACCGATTATAGCAAAGGTATATCTCTAAAAAGTAACTTAAAAGAGTCTGAATCTTCAGTAGAATTTTTTAAAAAAAATTCACCTTCAGAAATTCAGGAATTATTTTCAAGAAATGAACTAATTCAAAAATTTGCTGACAAAAAGTACTTATTAAATTCACTAGAACTAAGTAATTTATTAGGTGAAGAAAACCACGTAAAGATAAAACAATATTTACTTTTTGAATGGCGTAATTGGAGATTGATTCCTAAAGATAAAAAATATTGGATAATAGAAAAAAAAGAATACTAATTTTTTATGAGTCAACAGAAAGGGGTATTTAAAAATCTTTACAAAAACTTGATTACCCCTATACTAAAAAATGATTCTGGAATAGATGCAGAATATTTAACTAATTTATCTCTTAGCCTTCTATCATTTAGTTCAAGAAAATATAATTGGCCTTTAGTTTCATCAATCCTAAAAAATCTAAATGAAGAATTTTCTGTAATTGATAAAAGGTTAAGTCAGAACATATGTGGAATAAATTTTTGTAATCCAATTGGTTTAGCTGCAGGTTTCGACAAAAATGGAAATGCTGCAAATATATGGAAGGATTTTGGTTTTGGATTTGCAGAACTAGGAACAGTCACTAAATTTCCTCAAAATGGCAATCCAAAACCAAGGTTATTTAGATTAGCTGAAGAAGAAGCAGCATTAAATAGGATGGGATTCAATAATAATGGTGCAGAAAATCTGGTTAAAAATTTTCTTGAGCAGGGTATTGAGTTGAAAAAAAACAGGGAGAATATTTGTTTAGGGATAAATTTCGGTAAGTCTAAAATCACAAGCTTATCTCAAGCAAAAGATGATTATTGTACTTCTCTAAAATTATTAATTCCATATTGTGATTACGCTGCAATAAACGTAAGTTCTCCAAATACTGAAGGACTGAGAAAATTGCAAGATCCCATACTTCTAAAAGAACTTCTTAGAGAAATTAAAAGCTTACCTAATTGTCCACCATTATTTATAAAAATTGCGCCAGATTTAAGCCATAAAGATATTGAAGATATTTGTCAGTTAATAATCGAGGAAAATATCGATGGGATAATTGCCACTAACACCAGCATAGATAAATTAGGACTTGAAAATAGGAAGATCAAGCAAACAGGATTATTACTTTCTGAAGAAAATGGAGGATTAAGTGGAAAGCCTCTACAAAAAAAAGCAAATCAAATAATAAAACATATTCATAATATTGATAAAAAGATTATTTTAATTGGAGTTGGTGGAATCGATAGTCCTGAGTCGGCTTGGGAAAGAATTTGTTCTGGAGCATCATTAATTCAACTTTATACGGGATGGATATATAAGGGGCCACAAGTAGTCCCTAATATACTTAAAGGAATTTTAAAGCAACTTGATATCCATCAATTGTCCAATATTAAAGAGGCCATTGGATCAGATTTAAAATGGGTTAAATAAAAATTAGAAAATAAATAATGAACAAATCGGAAACTAATGATTACTCAAAATTAACCATGCAAAAATCGAACTTAAAACATGGAGGAAATGTATATTCAAATGCAAAAAAATTGAATTTATTACCCTCTGAAATCATTGACGCAAGTGCCTCGTTAGTACCCTTTGATCCACCTCAAATACTAATAGATTCATTAAATGCGGGAATTAAGAATCTTGGATTTAGATATTACCCAGAAAGAAACTTGAGTGATCTGAAAGAAATAATCGGTAAATTTCATGGAATAAATCCAGACAATATATTACCTGGAAATGGAGCTTCTGAACTATTAACCTGGGCAGGTTATGAAGCATCCAAATTTGGAATAAGTTGTATTCCTTCTCCATCATTTGTTGATTATGAAAGATCTTTAAATTGTTGGAATAGCAATTTTATAAATTGCGAATTACCAAAAAACTGGAATGATATTTTTCCTCAATCATTTCCGCTTCATCCAAAAGGTGATGTTATTTGGATAACAAATCCACATAACCCTACCGGCCAATTATGGGAAAAGAATTCATTGGAGGAAGTTGTGAAAAAATATAAATTAGTTATCTGTGATGAAGCTTTCTTATCGATAACACCAAATGGAGAAAAAGAATCTTTAATACCATTAACCCAAAGATTTGATAATTTATTAGTTTTGAGAAGCTTGACCAAAATCTTCAATATACCTGGTCTTAGATTAGGTTACGTTATTGGCTCATCGAAAAAACTTAAACAATGGGAAATAAATAGAGATCCTTGGCCTTTAAATTCATTTGCTATTAAAGCCGGAATTGATCTACTAAGTAATAAGAAATTCTATAATCAGTGGACAAAACAGATTCACAGCTGGATAAATATTGAAAAAAAGAGAGTATTTGAAAAATTATCAAAAATAGAGAACCTTAAAGTTCATAACTCTTCAACCAACTTTTTTTTAATAGAAAGCAAAACATCCTTGTCGCCAAATATAAAATACTTAGAAAATAAGGGAATATTGCTTAGAGAATGCACTTCATTTAGATTTCTTGACGAAAAGTGGGCAAGAATAAGTTTGCAGAATACGAAAAATAACAATCTTTTATGTAAAGAAATTCAGAATTCCTTTAAAAAATAATTAATAAATTTTTTAATCTCATGTTTAGATTTAATTTTATAATTATTTTCCATATTCTTCTTCATGAGATCTAGTATTTCATAATGATTTTTTCCCTTTTTTGATTTTATTTTAAAAATTCTTTCTATAGTTTCTTCAAAAACTTCTTTAGAAATTTTATTCTGATTGATTAGAACTGAGCCTCCACTTTCAGCAAGAATCATTGCATTTTTCTCCTGATGATTATTTTTAGAATCTGGATATGGAATTAAAATTGAAGGTTTCTCAGCCTCTATTAGTTCATTGATTGTTCCTGCTCCAGATCTAGATATTACAAGATCACAGTTTTGAATTAAAGCTGCTACTTCATTAGTAAATTTCTTTTGAATATAATTTTTGGAGTTTTTTACATGAAAAAGTTGTTGATTAGATTCGCCAATAATATGAACTATCCGAAACTGTTTTTTTATTAAAAATTCTAGAGATTCATAAAGAATTTGATTTATAGCTTTTGCTCCTTGACTACCTCCCATAACAAGCAAAAGAGGACCATTTCCTTTTGGAACCCATTCTGGCAAAAAATTAAATTTATAAAATTGCTCTCTTAAAGGTGTTCCAGTGAAAATAGTTTGACAATTTTTTAAATAAGAATTTGTTTTCTTAAATCCTAAAAGAACATAGTTACATAAAAAACCAAAATATTTCGTGACCATTCCCGGAATTACATTTGATTCATGAATAATGATAGGTATCCTTAGAATTTTTGAAGCAACAATAGTAGGTGCTGATATATAGCCCCCAGTCGTAAAAACTAAGTTGATTTTTTTTTCTTTTAAGATCCTAATTATTCGGAAAGTCGACATTAAAATTACAAAATATTGATACAACAAAAAAATATTTTTTCTTGGTGTCTTTATATTTAAAGTCCTCAAATTATATTTTTTGGGAATAAAATTAGCATCAAGCCTTTGACGAACACCCAACCAATGAATATTCCATTGATCTTCCACCTCTTTAGAAACTGCTAAGGCTGGGAAAATATGCCCACCTGTCCCACTGGCTGCGACTAATAAATTATTTTTTTTAGACATAAAAACTTAAATTAGTAGAATAAAAATAACCAATGATAAATATGTTTAATTTAAACTTATTCAAAAATATAGGATTTCTTCTCTACTTATTTGTTTATCTTATTATTCCCAATTCAGCAATAACTCAAACTTTAAAAGTTGATTTTATGAGCAGTCTAGAAAACTCCTTAAATGCAAGAGATTTAGAATTCATTAAAAAAAATTTTAGAAATGAAGAAAGCCAAAATATACCAAAACAATTTTCAAAGATTATTAATGATTTCCCGAACAGCAAATGGAAGTTCAAAAGATTGAAATCTAACATTCCAAATGAAGATATTTTGAGAATAAAAGTTTCTGGAAAAAAAATAGTTAATGGAGAAATATATTTACTCGAATCCAATTTTGATTATTTATTTTCAATCGTAAATGGGAAAGTAGATGAAGGGATTATCAAAAATTTATTCACAACTATAAGAAACGATAATAAAAAGATAGATATTAGTTTTAAAATTCCTGATAGAGTTCTTACTGGTTCAAAATATGATATTGATATAATTCTAAATAAGCCTCTTGAAGAAGTTATTATTGCCGGAGCTATAAAACCTCATCAAGTTGATTCATTTTTTGAACGTGAAATATTATTAGAGCCATTGGCGTCTGGAGGAATTTTTAAAATAACAAGAGCCCCTTCAAAACCAGGGATACAAATTTGGTCAGGAATCATAGCTCACCCTGAGGGAATGATTACTTTCACAAAGAGCATTGATATTGTTGATGAGATATAGCCTAAGCGTCGTTTAAAGCAGCTACACCTGGTAAAGTTTTACCTTCCAAAAGTTCCAAACTTGCGCCACCTCCAGTAGATATATGAGACATTTTCTCAGCTAATCCTGCTTTCTCTACTGCTGCAACTGAATCTCCACCCCCAATTATCGTACAAACTTCAGAAAAAGCACTTAGATCCGCAAGAGTCGTAGCTATTGAATTTGTACCGTCTGCAAATTTATCAAATTCAAAAACTCCCATTGGACCATTCCAAATAATTGTCTTACATTCTGCAAGAGCATTCTGGAAAACTTTAATGGAATCTGGACCAATATCGAGACCCATCCAATTCCCACTAATTGAATTAATTTGAGATATTTTACTATTGGCCTCAGGAGAAAATTCATCAGCTAAAACAACATCAGTGGGTAATAATAATTCAACTCCTTTTGCTTTTGCTTTTGCTTCTAAATCTTTAGCAAGCTCGAGTTTATCTTCTTCTACAAGGCTCTTACCGACATCTAAACCTCTAGCTTTATAAAAGGTGAAAATCATACCTCCACCAATCATGATTTTGTCACACTTATCTAGTAAAGAATCAAGTACTCCTATTTTGCTACTAACCTTTGATCCTCCAACTATTGCTGCTAATGGACGCTTTGGGGAATCTATTGCTCCTTGTAAGTATTTCAATTCTTTTTCTAAAAGGAATCCAGCTACTGAGGGACTTAAATAATTAGTAACACCCTGAGTCGAAGCATGAGCTCTATGAGCAGCGCCGAAAGCATCATTGACATACATATCGGCATGTGATGCTAACTTTTTAGCAAACTCTAGGTCGTTCTTTTCCTCTTCACCAAAAAAACGAACATTTTCAAGTATAAGAACATCTCCATTAGATAAGCTATTTGATTGTGCAACTGCTTCATCACCAATACAACTGTTAGTAAGAGCAACATTTTGCCCCAACAATTCACTTAATCGTGCTGCTACTGGAGTTAATCTCATTTTTTCATTTACCTGACCCTTTGGTCTTCCAAAATGAGCAGCTAAAATAACTTTTGCAGAATGATTAATAAGATATTCAATAGTTGGGATCGCTGCACGAATACGAGTATCGTCCGTTATTTCACCATCTTCATTTAATGGAACATTAAAATCTACTCTTACAAGAACTTTTTTTCCTTCTAAATGTGTCTTATCAAGACTGGAAAGAGATAATTTTGACATTAAACAAGCTAAATTTTAATCTTAAGACCCTAACGTTAATTTGGGCTTATTGGGTTAAAAAGTAGTTACTGTTTCCTATGCCTTAATAAAATTTAAGAATTAACGAATATAAAAATTTTTTTAGTCATTAAATTTATACTAAACTTTAGAAGTAATTACTTTTGAAACTTATAAAAACTAAAAGGAATACAAAATTTTATTTGATTTATTGAAGTGGACATACCCAAAATTCAATGGTATCCAGGCCATATAGCAAAAGCAGAAAAAAAATTATCTGAAATCATAAATAAAGTAGATTTAGTTATAGAAGTTAGAGATGCACGAATTCCTTTGTCAACAGGACATCCACACTTAAATAAATGGATAAATAATAAAAAACATATTCTTGTTATTAACAGATCAGACATGATCTCCCCTAATACAATCAATAGTTGGAATAAATGGTTTAATGCTAAAGATCAATATCCTCTTTGGTGTGATGCTAAAAGAGGAATAGGTATTAAAGAAATTTGTAAGTCAGCCAAAGATTCTAGGTCGTCAATCGACGATAGAAGACTCTCTAGAGGAATGCGAATTAGGCCAATTAGGGCCCTTACACTTGGTTTTCCAAATGTAGGAAAGTCAGCATTAATTAATAGAATTGCAAAAAAAAGAGTTGTTGATAGCGCTAGGAAAGCAGGGGTGACTCGTAATTTAAGATGGATAAAATTAGAAAGTGGTATAGATCTGCTAGATGCTCCTGGTGTTATACCTCCAAATTTAGAAGATCAAAAATCAGCACTTAATCTTGCACTGTGTGACGATATTGGTGAAGCTGCTTATGAAATAGAGAGTGCCGCAATTGGATTCATCAAAATTATATCCACTCTCAACAAAGATAAGAATGCTAATGTCTCAGTTCAACAAATAACTAATAGATATGGAGTTGATATTGCAAAAGGCTTTAAGTGTCCTTCTGCTTGGATCGACGAAGCAGCTTCAAAACATACCTCAGGCGATAAAAGGAGAATGTCTCATAAGTTATTGGAAGATTATAGAAATCAAATGCTGGGTAAAATTGCTTTAGAAGTCCCACTATGGAGCTAAATAATCAAAATTCTTTCGGCATTGGAGAAGGTGAGCTTATAGAAATTATTTATGAGCTACCTCTTCCTATGAGGCTAGACAGATGGTTAGTAAGTAAAAGGCCAGAACAAAGTAGAGCAAGAATTCAACATTTTATAAATTCAGGTTTAGTACTCGTAAACTATAAGACCGCGAAAGCAAAGACCCCATTAAAAAATGGCGATAATGTTCAAATATGGATGCCACCTCCAGAACCTCTTATTTATTTGAAACCTGAAAAAATGGATTTAAATATCCTTTTTGAAGACGAGCACATTATAGTAGTCAATAAACAATCAGGACTAATTGTTCATCCAGCCCCTGGACACAAATCTGGAACTTTAGTGAATGGACTACTTTTTCACTGTAAAGATCTTCCTGGAATTAATGGGAAACTAAGACCTGGGATTGTTCACAGATTAGATAAAGATACCTCTGGATGTATGGTGGTCGCAAAAAGCCAAGAGGCATTAGTAAATCTCCAGAAACAAATTAAAGAAAAAATAGCATCACGCGAATATATTGCAGTAATTCACGGAGCACCTAATTCTGAAGAAGGCCAAGTAGTGGGACACATTGGTAGAGATAAATTAAATAGATTGAAATATAAAGTAGTTGAAGAAACTTCAGGTAGGTATGCCTGTACCTATTGGAAATTAGAAGAAAGATTTGGCAATTACTCATTAATGAGTTTCAAACTAGATACGGGGCGAACGCATCAAATAAGAGTTCATTGCGCTCACATTAATCATCCAATTGTTGGTGATCCTCTATATGGAAGATGTAAAAAACTACCATGCAAATTAGATGGCCAAGCTTTACACGCCATTAAGCTTGGACTTATACATCCAATAAATGGTAAAGAAATGATATTTGAAGCAGAATTACCATTAGATTTTCAAAAATTACTAAGTGTTCTTAAAGTTAAATAAGATTTAAAGAGGAATTTAAAAGCGATTTTGTATATGTGTTTTGAGTTTTAGTGAATATTGTGGAACTTTCTCCTTCATCGACTATCTTTCCATGATTCATTACTAGCAACCTATCACAAAATCTTTTAGCAATGCCTAAATCATGAGTAATAAAGATAATCGTTAAATTCATTTTTTCTTGCAAAAATCTAAGTAATTCAAGAATCTCTATTTTTACTGAAGCATCCAACATATTTACGCTCTCATCACAAATCAAAATTTTTGGTTTCATCAATAGCGCTCTAGCTAATGAAATTCTTTGCAATTGACCACCAGATAATTGGCTAGGATAAGAGTTAAAAAAATCATTATTTAAGGGAAGATTTAAATTTATTAACATTAATTTTATTTCTTTTTCGATTTTTCTTTTATCTGAAATTTTTTGAATAAAAAATATATCTTCCAAAATATTTTTAATTGTCATTTTCGGATTCAAACTTGAAAAAGGGTCTTGAAAAATAATTTGCACATTCTTGTTCTTTTTAAAAGATTTATTTTTTTGCAATACATGATTTTTATCATAAATTTTGATTTCACCACCTCTTACTTTAAGAAGTCCAATTAAAGCCCTACATAATGTACTTTTACCGCTGCCTGAAGAACCAACTATTCCAAGGGTCTCATTCTCAAATAACTTGAAACTAACTTCATTTAAAGCCTTATTCCATTTGTTAATGAAAATTGAAGAATTTAATTTATACCAATGTCTTAGGTTATTTACCTCTAGCACGACCTCATCTCGAGCATTCTTTTTAGTATTTGGTTCTAATACTATTTTTGAAGCATTTACTAACTTTTTCCCAATATCTGATTTTGGTGATTGAAAAATATCTAATATATTCCCTTTTTCAACAATGGATCCCTTTTCAATTATTGCAACTTTTTTACACCACTTTGCTGCAAGATTTATATCGTGACTAATTAAAATTAAAGTAGTATCAAATTCATTACAAAGATGAATTATTTCTTGCATAATTTCAAAACTTGTTTTGGTATCTAAGCTTGTTGTAGGTTCATCAGCTATTAATATTTTAGGTTTCAAAGCAAGTGCCATTGCTATAGAAACTCTCTGTCTCATCCCACCGCTAAATTGATGTGGGAAAGAATCAAGTCTACTTTCTTCAATTCCTACTTTTTGAAAAACGTCTTTTACTAATTTTTTAATAAGTACAGATGATTTAGTTTGATCATTTGTCTTAAATAATTCATATAAATGATCCCCAACTCTCATTAGCGGATTAAGTTTTTTTATAGAGTCTTGATAAATAAATCCAAAATTCTTTCTTCTAAATAATTTTGCATTTTTGTTATTTATTTTCCTAGGATCTAAACCAGAAATGGATAAATACCCTTTAGAGGTGGCCTTTTCAGGCAATATATTTACTAATGTTTTTGCAAAAGTGGTCTTTCCACATCCAGAAGGTCCTATTATGGCCAAATGATCTCCACTATCTATTTCTAAATTAAAATTTTTGATAATAGGTTGCTGTTTTAAACCATATTTAACAGTGAGATTTTTAACTACAATAATTTTTTCTTTATTTATTTCCATGATTTATAGCAAATTTTTCTAGACCTAAATAAAATATGTCTAAAGTAATATATAATGTCTGAGGCAGCTGCAAATTCAAAAGAAAAAAACGAAATTGAAGTTTCCAAAACTATTTTGCCTGAAAATAAAAAATATGAAAGTGAATCTTTGAATTATCAAATAAAAATTCCAGATTGGCTTCTTAAAGATATTCATAATTTTGAAAAATCAACTAAAGAAAATGATGAGAATCAAAACCTTATAGTAAAGGCTTTTAAACTTGCTTATAAAGCTCATCTTGGACAATTCCGCGCAAGTGGCGAGCCATACATTATCCACCCAATTGCTGTTGCAAATCTCCTCAAAGAAATAGGTGCTAGTTCATCTGTTATTGCTGCAGGCCTTTTACATGATGTTGTTGAAGATACTGGCATTGATTTATCCGAAATAGAAACAAATTTTGGATTAGAAGTAAAAATACTTGTTGAGGGTGTAACAAAATTAGGAGGCATTCACTTTAACAACAGGACTGAAGCACAAGCTGAAAATCTTAGGAAAATGTTTTTGGCTATGGCCAGCGATATCAGAGTTGTCTTAGTAAAACTTGCAGATCGACTTCATAACATGAGAACAATTGAATGGCTAAATGATGAGAAAAAACTAAGAATAGCTAGAGAAACAAGAGAGATTTATGCACCATTAGCTAATCGACTAGGAATAAACAGATTTAAATGGGAATTAGAAGATTTAGCTTTTAAATTCTTAGAGCCTAAAGAATATCAAGATCTTAAAGATCAAATCGCTGTTAAAAGAAGTGATAGAGAAAAAAGATTAAAAGTAACTTTGAATCTTATGAAGGAAAACTTGGTTACAGCAGGTTTGAAAAATTTTGAAATAACAGGAAGGCCAAAACATCTTTATGGCATCTGGAGCAAAATGGAAAGACAACAAAAGCATTTTCACGAGATTTATGATGTTGCTGCCCTAAGAATTATCGTGGACAATTCAGATAGTTGTTATAGAGCTTTAGCAGTTGTTCATGATACTTTCAAACCAATTCCAGGTAGATTTAAAGACTATATAGGATTACCAAAACCCAATGGATACCAGTCCTTACATACATCTGTGATTGGAAGACATCGACCTATTGAAGTTCAAATTAGAACTACTTCCATGCATCAAATTGCTGAATATGGTATCGCCGCTCATTGGCAATACAAAGAGGGTGGTTCTCCTGCTAAAAGTAATGCCGAGAGATTTAATTGGCTAAGACAATTAATAGAATGGCAAAAAGAAGGTAATGAAGGTGATCATAATGATTATTTAGCTTCAATTAAAGAAGATTTATTTGATGAAGAAGTATTTGTGATCACTCCAAAAGGAGATGTTGTTGGTTTAAGAAAAGGATCTACCGCGATAGATTTCGCCTACAGAATTCATTCAGAAGTTGGAAATCACTGTAATGGAATAAGAATTAATGAAAAGCTTTCTCCATTATCTACAGCACTACAAAATGGTGACTTCATAGAAATTTTGACAAGTAATAATGCTACTCCAAGCTTGGATTGGCTGAACTTTGTAGTTACGCCAACTGCTAAAAATAGAATCCGCCAATGGTATAAGAAAAGCCATCGTGATGAAACTATTAAAAGAGGTAGAGATTTATTTGAAAAAGAAGTAGGTCGGAACGGTTTTGAAGCATTACTTTCTAGTGAAGCCATGAAAAAAGTTGCAAATCGATGCAATTTAAAAACTACTGAAGACCTTCTTGCATCTCTTGGTTTTGGTGGTTTAACTTTGCATCAAGTATTAAACAGACTAAGAGAAGAAATAAAATTACAGACAGTAGATGTAAAAAATGATTCTGACTCTGAAATAGCAAAATCTCTTAAAAGTAAAAGTAATTTATCCACTAATAAATCTAATACGACAGCTAAATCACCAATTTCCGGGATAGAAGGTCTTGATTACAGAATAGGTAAATGCTGTACCCCACTTCCAGGCGAGGATATTATCGGAACTGTATCGCTCGGAAACCATGGGATAACCATACATAGGGAAGATTGTGAAAATGTAATACCAATTCCAATAGAGAGAAGATTACCTGTTGGTTGGAATCAAGATAATAAAATTGGCAATAATAAGTTTCCAATTCAGCTACGAATAGAAGTAATTGATAGAGTTGGAATTCTTAAAGATATTCTTATGCGGTTATCTGATAAAGGTATAAACGTTAGCGATGCCAATGTTAAAACTGCTTATGGTAAACCAGCTATTATAAATCTTTGTGTAGGTCTTGAAAGTTATAATCAACTTCATAAAACAATTGAACAAATTAAATCAATGGCAGATGTTTTAGATATTGCCAGAGTTGGACAAAGTTAATTTTAAGATCAGATCATTCTATCTTTTACTTTTTATCTTGTAGATAAAGAAAACAATACTTCCGCAAATCAAAGCTAATAAAATACCTACACAAGATGAACCTAATAGTAATTTTAGTGAAAAAATACTACCTTGTTTCCATAAGTCATCAATAACTAAACTTTTTTCAAGAATTTTATTAGAAGAATTATTAAAAAAAATCGAACCAACTTTATAGTTAAAATAATAAAGTGGAATATAAGTAAAAGGGTTGCTTATCCAGGTACCAATTGCAGCTAGAACAATATTTCCCTTAGCTATTTTCGCAAAAAATACCCCTATTAAAGTCTGAAACCCAAAAAAAGGAAAGCAGCCACTAAATACACCTATAGCTAAACCTTTCGCATTAAAGAAGGGACTTCCGTTTTGATTCCTAAATAATGATAGAATTTTCTTATAGTTAATATATCTTTTAAATCTCATTCAGAAAGAAAATTTCAAAATTAAATTCTTGATAATCTTACTTAATTATCCATAACAAAGCGAGAGATGGATTCGATAGTTACTACAGAAGATACTATAGCCGCAATTGCTTCAGCTATAAGTATAGGGAAAGGAGGAGTTGCGATAATTAGAGTATCAGGAAAAGACTCGATAAATTCTTGCAAAAAGATTGTTCAAACTAAATCTAAATATGCATGGGAATCACATAGAGTTTTTCATGGTTTTATTCAGGAAAATAAACAAAATAAATTGATAGATGAGGTTTTAATTTTAGTGATGAAATCACCAAATAGCTTCACAGGAGAGGATGTTGTTGAACTTCATTGCCATGGAGGAATTATCATAGTAAATAAAGTTCTAAAGAGATTATTATCTAGTAATTCTAGAGTTAGACTTGCAAACCCAGGAGAATTTAGTCAAAGAGCTTTTCTTAATGGGAAAATAGACCTTACTCAAGCCGAGTCAATTAATCTATTAATTAATGCAAACAATACAAGATCCGCAGAGTTAGCTTTTAGTGGGACTCAAGGAGAAATAAAGAAAAAAATTAATGATATTAAAAACGACCTTATAAATCAACTTTGCGAAATAGAAGCGAGAGTTGATTTTGAAGAAGACTTCACAGATTTTGATTACACCAAATATCTTAAAAACATTAAAAAAGTAAAAGAAAAAATAGAATTACTAATAGAAAATGCAAAAAGAAATTCATATATTCACAATGGAATATCCATTGCGCTTATAGGTAAAACAAATGTTGGTAAAAGCTCCTTACTAAATTTGCTAGCAAAAAAAGAAAAAGCAATCGTAACTAATATTCCTGGAACAACAAGAGATGTTATTGAAGTTAACTTAACTATTAATGATATTCCAATGAAAATAATTGATACTGCTGGCATAAGAGAAACTCATGAACAAATTGAAAGTATTGGAATTAAAAAAAGTTTTGGGAAAATTAAAGAGTCAGATTTTATAATTTATATTTATAGTCTTCAAGAAGGATTTAATGAAGAAGACAAAAAAATAATAGAAGAAATCCCCAAAGAAAAATTAATTACTATTTTGGGCAATAAAAAAGATTTAATTGATTGCAAAAATATTAATTCAAACGAGTTAAAAAACACAATTCTTATGAGCATTAAGAATAATGATGGTGAAAGATTATTAATCGACAAAATCATAAAAAAATGTGGATTAAAACAAGTAGAAAATATCAATATATTTTTAAACGAAAGACATCTAACAAATTTGTCTGCTTGCCTATCTAATTTAAATGATACTGATGAAATAATTAAGAATAAATTGCCATTTGATTTGTTATCAATAGAACTAAGAGATGGAATTCAAAACTTATCTAAAATAACTGGTCAGGAATTAACAGAGGAACTTCTAGATAATATTTTTTCTAAGTTTTGTATTGGTAAATAAATTTGAGTTAAATTACATAGTGATATATAGTTAATTCTCTGACTCCAGTTGAATTTTTATTAATTAATTATTTTTTAGTTTAGTGGATTTAAATACTCCAATAATAAGTAAGATCATTGATAATTGGATCGATGAAGATATAGGTAATGGAGATCTTACAAGTCCTTCTATTACAGAAGAGAATGGTAATGCATATTGGATTGCAAAAGAAGGCGGTATATTTTGTGGTGTCGAAATTATAAAAGAAATTTTTAAAAAAATTGATTTAAAAATTAGTTCAAAATTTAATATCTCTGATGGAGATCAATTTGTTAAAAATCAAAAACTTCTAGAAATATATGGACCTTCAAGAAGTTTGCTAGCTGGTGAAAGAATAGGCTTAAATATAGCAATGCATTTATCTGGAATATCAACATATACAAAGAAACTTGTAAATAAGTTAGAAGGTACAAATATAAAATTAGTAGATACTAGGAAAACTACTCCCGGCTTAAGAATATTTGAAAAATATGCATTCAAATGCGGAGGTGGATTGAATCATAGAATGGGATTATACGATGCAGCTATGATAAAAGAAAATCACATTGCATGGACAGATAACCTTAATAATGCAGTAAAAAAAATTCGACTAAATTCCCCTTTTACAACTCATATCATAATTGAAGCTGAGAATATCGAACAGGCAAAAGAAGCAGTATTAGCAGGAGCGGATAGTGTCTTATTGGATGAACTTAGCCCTGAAATAATCAAAAAAAACGTTCAAGAATTAAGAGATTTATCAATTAATAGCTTAAAAAAAGAAGTAAATAAAAATTTGATAATAGAAATTTCTGGAATTAACCCTAAAGAAATTAGTAAATATCTAATAAAAGGTATTGATTTGATTTCAACAAGTTCTTCTATTACCAAAAGTAATTGGATTGATTTAAGTATGCGTTATATTAATTAATCATATAGATAAATAATTGAATAAATAATGCTAATCATTTTTAAAGAATTAACAGATAACTTCGAACAAACTCTTTTAGATAGTCTTAAAAAAAATGATAAAGAAAGAGAATTCGAAATTCTTAGAAAAAATTTAATTACACAATCATCAAAAGAAGAATTTGGTGATTATCAATGCAATGTTTGTTTAAGTTTATCTAAAATATATAAATTGAACCCAAGAGATATTTCTAATGATTTTATTAACCTTTTAAATCAAAATAAAAGCATAGCAAAATTATGTAAGAGTCTAGAAATAGCTGGACCTGGATTTATAAATATAAAATTAAAAGATGAAGTTCTAATAAATGAAATTAAATCAAATATTCAATGCCAAAGAGGTGGTGTACCTCAAATTAAAAAAGATTTAGATAGTGGCTTATCAAAAAAAGTAATTGTAGATTTTTCTAGTCCTAATATTGCTAAAGAAATGCATGTAGGGCATTTAAGATCAACAATAATAGGAGATTCAATATCTAGAATTTTCGAGTTAAGAGGTTATCAAGTATTAAGACTAAATCATGTTGGCGATTGGGGAACGCAATTTGGAATGCTTATTACTCAGCTCAAAGATTTATATTCAAATGATCTAGAAGAAATAGGAAATATCAAGATAAGTGATTTAGTTGAATTTTATAAAGCATCAAAAAAAAGATTTGATAATGAATCTGAATTCCAAAAAAGATCTAGGGAGGAAGTAGTAAAGTTACAAAGTGGAGATAGTCAATCGATCCAAGCCTGGAAATTGTTATGTGATCAATCAAGAAAGGAATTTGATGAAATCTATAAAAATTTAAAAATAAAAATACAAGAAAGAGGCGAATCTTTTTATAATCCATTTTTAAAGTCAGTTATTGAGGATTTGAAGTTTAAAAAAATACTCATAGAAGATCAAGGAGCAAAATGTGTATTTTTAGATGGGATGACTAATAAAGAAGGCAAACCTTTACCGCTAATTGTTCAAAAAAAAGATGGCGGTTTTAATTATGCCACCACGGATCTTGCTGCTATAAGATACAGATTCAATAAAGCTCCTAATGGGGATGATGCTTCAAGAATTATTTATGTAACTGATCATGGACAAGCAAATCATTTTGCTGGAGTTTTTCAAGTTGCAAAAAAAGCAAAATGGATCCCAGATAAGTGTCAAGTAGATCATGTCCCTTTTGGATTAGTTCAAGGAATTGATGGCAAAAAACTCAAGACGAGGGAAGGTGAAACAATACGTTTAAAAGATTTATTAAATGAAGCGGTTAGAAGAGCAAAAGAAGATTTATTGAAAAGATTAGAGGATGAAGATCGTTACGAGACAGAAGAGTTTATTGCAAATACTTCAAGAATTATTGGATTAGGAGCTGTTAAGTATGCAGATTTAAGTCAAAATAGGATTACTAATTATCAATTTAGTTTTGACAAAATGCTTTCCCTTAATGGAAATACTGCTCCTTATTTGTTATATACACTTGTAAGAATTTTAGGAATTAAAAGAAAAAATGATTTTGTTTATGACTCTAAAGATTTTCAGTACGTAAATTATGAACATAAATCTGAGTGGAAACTTATCAGAAAATTACTTAAGTTCGATGAAGTCATAATTTCTATTGAAAAAGACTTAATGCCAAATAGATTATGCAATTATCTATTCGAGCTATGTCAGACTTTTAATAGATTCTATGATCAAGTTCCAATACTAAAAGAAGAAAAAAATATAAAAATTTCTAGGCTTAATTTATGTGACCTAACTGCAAAAACACTAAGATTAAGCTTAGAGCTTTTAGGAATTGAAACTTTAGAAAGAATGTAATGAATGATTTTGATCCATTAAATAATCTTTTCCCAAAACCAAGAGAAGAAATAATAAATATGCAGTCTTACTCTGCACCTTTAGAAAATAGAAGAAATTTACTCCGCTTAGACTTTAATGAAAATACTTTAGGTCCAAGTCCTAAGGTTTTAGAGGCATTAAAAGCGATAAAACTAGATGAGATTTCAATTTATCCAGAATATAATTTTTTAAAAAAATTTTTATGTGATAAATATCTTGATTCAAGAAAATTTGGTAATGATGAAATCGGAATTTTCAATGGAGCAGATGCAGCAATAAATGCAATTTTCAATTGCTTTGGAGAAAAAGATCAAATATTTCTAACCACAAATCCAACTTTTGGTTACTATTCTCCTTGTGCAGAAATCCGAGGAATGAAAAAAATAACTTGTTCTTACATTGGAGAAAATTTTCTATTCCCCATCGAAGAATTTAGGGAAAAAATTATTGAGTATAATCCAAAGTTAATATTTATTTGTAATCCTAATAATCCAACAGGAACAGTTTTAAGCGCTCAAGAGATAATTAACTTAGCGAATATTAAACACGATTCATTGATAATTGTTGATGAACTATACGAAAAATTTAATGGAGATAGTCTTCTTAAATTGATAGATTTTGAAAAGAATAACAATATAATAATAATACAATCTCTTTCAAAAACTGCAGGTTTAGCTGGTTTAAGAATAGGGTTTACTTTTGGCAATAAAAATTTAATTCAATACATTAACAAAGTTACAGGACCATATGATGTAAATAGCTTTGCTATAACAGCAGCATTAGCAGCACTTAAAGACAAACCATATATTGATAATTATGTTTTAGAAGTAAAAAAAGCAAGAGAATGGATTTTAAATAAATTTAAATCATCAAAAATCAGAACAAACTTTAGTGGAGGCAATTATTTCTTAATTTGGCCAAAAAAAGATCCTAAAATTCTAGTACAACAGATGAGAGAAAAAGGCATTCTTATTAGAAGTATGAAAAACAAAAAAGATATTGGTCAGTCAATAAGGGTTACCATTGGAACTAAAGAACAAATGTTTTGTTTCTGGCACAATTATAAGGCTTTAGATTTAATAAATTAACTACCAAAAATATAAATTGTATTTTGATCGATTCTTTTAGGTTTTATTTGAAAATTATCTCCAACATATTTTACTTTAAAATCTTTCATATTTTCGATAAATAAATCAGCATTTGAGAAATCACACTCTTTATTAATTTGTTTGCCACTTGTAAAGTGAACAGGAATAACTACATTAGGTTTTAAGATCTTAACTATTCTTGAGGCTTCTTCCCCATCGTAAGATTTTATTCCTCCTCCAATTGAAATAAATAGGATATCTGGATAAGACAAAATAATTTGACTATTAATATCAATATCACCAGCAGCTCCTCCCATATGAACAATTTTAAGATCATTCTGCTCCCAACTCCATACAGTTGCCATCCCAAATCTTCTTCCATCTAATCTGTCATGTGGTACGGAAATGCCATTTAGTAAAATATCCTCAAACTGATAGATTCCGGGCTTAACAAACATTAATTGATCATTAGGATTATATCCTTCATCTAGAAGCCTAGAACTAGCCAAAATAAAATCTACATTGACTTCTTCTGGCTCCTTTAAATTGCTTGCGCAACCTATTGCTTTAAAGGGATTTATAAGAATCGATTTTTCAGAACTGTTAATTAAAAAACTACTATGTCCCAAACTTTTTATTAATAAATTCTCTGCAAATAAAGAGCTAGGTAAAAAAGAGCTAAATAATATAAACAAGAAAATGTTTTTAATTTGAGAAATCATAATATTAATTTTTTTGTATTTTACTTTTTTCAGCTATTTTTAGAAAATTACTAATTAATTTATGACCAAATTGTGTCAATACACTTTCAGGATGAAACTGTACCCCATGTAAATGTTTATATTCTTTGTGAGAGATAGCCATAATAGTTGAATCTTCTAAAGTTGCAGTTATCTCGAAACAAGATGGTAAAGAACTTGAATCAACTATAAGACTATGATATCTTGTCGCCACAAATGGAGTCTCAATATCTTTAAACAACCCTTTTTGATTATGAAATATTTTGGATGTCTTACCATGCATAAGTTCTTTTCCAACTACAACCTTACCTCCAAAAGCCTGGGCCAAAGCTTGATGGCCTAAACAAACTCCTAATGTCGGAATATTTTTTGATAATTTTTTTAGTATTGGCAGACATATTCCAGATTGATCTGGATTACCAGGACCTGGAGATAATAAGATGCCACTGGGATGTAGTTTGATAATTTCTTCTAAAGAAATTTCATCATTTCTTTTAACTATTAATTCTTTAGTTATTTCATGCTCAACAGAAAGTTCTCCTAAATATTGAACAAGATTAAAAGTAAAACTATCGTAATTATCAATAACAAGAAACATATTTACATGGATTTAAAATAACAACTTTATTTTAGGGACAAAGATATATACAGCAATAATAACAGAATTAATGGATGCTAAAAATACTGCTCCTGCAGAAGTATCTTTTGAAATTTTAGCCAAACTACTAAATTCTTTTTTCACTACTAAATCAACTATTGATTCAATAGATGTGTTTAATATTTCTAGTATTAAAACGGACATAATTGTGGCAATCAAAATTACATAATTACTTAAACTTATTTGCAGCAAAAAACCGATCATTAAAATTGAAACTGCTAAAATCAATTGAATTTTAAAGTTTCTTGAAGTTTTTAATACGTAACTAATGCCAATGAAAGCATACTTAAAACTTTTTGAAACATCACGTGAAGTTTTATAGGATTCTTTTCTATTTTCTAAATAATTTATTTTTTTTTTCATAGTTTTTTAATCTAATCGAGTAATTAAATATTCCTGAAAATTTAACATATTTTCTAAATCAAGATCATTATTATGTTCCCATCCCAAGAGATGTAAAAATCCGTGACTAGCCAACCAAAGCATCTCTCTATTGATGGAATGTTTATATTCATAAGATTGCTCAATTGCCATCTCTAATGATATAAATATATCTCCCAACTCTATGTGATCTAAATTATTTAGCGATTCATCAGAAATGATTGGAAAAGATAGAACATCAGTTGGTCCATTTTTATTCATCCACTTCTGATTCAGAAAAGCAATTTCTTTATTAGAAATTATCTGTAAGCCTAATGAAAATGATTTTTTTTCAAAAATAAAATTTGGAAATTTATTATCGTCTTTTTTTAATATTGCATTTATCCAAGATAAAAAAACTTTCTCCCAAAAAATAGATTCAAAAATAAGCTTAGTTTTAGTATCTTCTAACTTATTAGAAAATTGGAAAAAATCATTACATTTAAAAACCAAATCTAAATTTATTTCAGAAATAATTTTTTCTTTCATACATTCTTATACCGGAATATTGGGCTTACCTATTGTGGCCACAAGTATTAATATTCCAATTAAAACTAGAAAGGTTATTGAAAAATGAGAAATACTTTTTGAACCCTTCCTTACCATATTTCTCATAGCAAGTTTTATAAAGCTTGGAGGAGCAACTTTTTTTTCTAAATTTTTGTTTTTATTTTCCATTAGTTATTCAATAGATTCGTTAGAAGAAATATTCATACGTAATAATTCATGAATAAATGGTTCGAGTCCACCATCTAAAACACTATCTAAGTCGTTAGTTTCCTGCATAGTCCTAAGATCTTTTACCATTTGATAGGGATGGAAAACATAATTTCTTATTTGATTGCCCCATGCAGCTTCCACAATATCACCTTTAATATCTGCCACTTCTTCAGCTCTTTGTTCTTTAGCAATCACTAGTAATTTAGACTTAAGAATTAACATGGCTTTTTCTTTATTTTGTAATTGAGATCTTTCTTGGGTACATCTTACTGAAACCCCTGAAGGCAAATGAACAATTCTTACCGCTGTTTCTACTTTGTTAACATTTTGTCCCCCAGCTCCGCCGGATCTACTTGTTGTAATTTCTAAATCTTTTTCAGGTATATCAAGTGAAATATTGTCATTTAATTTTGGCATAACCTCTACCCCAGCAAAGCTGGTTTGTCTTTTGCCATTGGCATTGAAAGGAGAAATTCTTACTAATCTATGAGTTCCTTTTTCATGTTGCATATAGCCGTATGCATATTTCCCATCAATTTCAAAAGTCACACTTTTAATACCTGCTTCTTCTCCTTGAGATAATTCATTGATGATAAGACTCATTTGATTATTATCAGCCCATCTTGAATACATTCTCAATAAGATCTCTACCCAATCCTGCGCATCTGTTCCACCGGCACCTGCGTTAATAGAAACTACTGCACCTTCCTTATCATATTCACCACACAACAATCTTTCAAATTCCCATTTATCTAAATTCTCTCTTAATTTGTGTAATCCCTGGTGGGATTCCAAAATCATTTCCTCTTCTGGTTCTAAAGAATAAAGCTCAAGAGAGGCATTAGCATCAGAAATAAAATTTTTCCATTTATCTAACAATTCAAGTTGTGCCTTGACATCATCAAGGATTAGCATTTGTTTTTTTGCTTCTTCTTGATTATCCCAAAATTCAGGCTGAGCAGAAATTTGCTCTAACTCTCTCCTTTTCGCTTTTAATCTTGGAACGTCAAAGACAATCCTGAGCATTACCCAGGCGCTCTGTTAGTTCCGAAAGATCTTTTTTGAAATCTGTAATATCTATCAAAATAGAATTTAATCGTTATTTATAATCTAACAAGCACTTTTGTTTAATAGTATAAACTAAGAATTATTTTAAAAAAATGTCCAAAGTTGAAATTTATACTTGGCAATATTGTCCATACTGTATACGAGCAAAATCTCTACTCAAGAAAAAACATATAAATTTTATAGAATATAAGATTGATGGAGATGAAGATGCTAGAGCATTGATGACTGAAAGAGCTGATGGTAGAAGAACATTACCACAAATATTTATAGATAATGCGGGTATCGGAGGCTGCGATGATCTCTACACATTAGAAAATGAAAATAAATTAGACGCATTATTAAACTAGCAACTAGATGTTATGAAATTTCTATTCGTAATAGATCCAATAAAAAATATAAATCCCTTAAAAGATTCATCTGCTGCTTTAATGGAAGCATCATCAAAAAAAAATATTGAAATTTGGAGCTGTACTCCTCAAGACCTTGAAGCTAGAGGTGATGAAGTATGGGCATCTTCCGTAAAAGTTGAAGTAAATCCGTGGATTTCTTTCAAAGAAAATGATTGCATCCCTCTCGCCGAATTTAATTGCATTTGGATGAGAAAAGATCCTCCTGTAAATGAGGCTTATTTATATGCAACCCATCTTTTAGAAGTTGCCGAAAGAAAAGGAGTAAAAGTAATTAACAAACCTTCATCGTTAAGAGCATGGAATGAAAAGCTAGGTGCTTTGAGATACAGCCACTTAATGGCACCTACAATAGTTGCGAGTAAGGTAAAAGATCTTATTTATTTTGCAAAAACAAATAATGAAGTAGTCATAAAACCTCTTGGAGGGAAAGGTGGTCAAGGTGTTATAAGGATAAATAAAAATTCTCCAGGAATTAAATCAATCATTGAATTAATAACTTCTCAAGAAGAATTGCCCGTTATGATGCAAAAATTTATTCCTGAAGTCATAGAGGGTGATAAAAGAATAATTATCGTAAATGGTGAAGCAATTGGATCTATAAATAGGATTCCCCAAGGAGGAGATTTTAGGAGTAATTTGGCAATGGGCGGGAAGGCCGAACCTGCATTACTAACAGAAAAAGAAAAAAGTATCTGCTCAGAGTTGTCTCAACACTTCAAAGATGAAGGTTTATTTTTTGTGGGTATTGATGTAATAAATGGCATGCTCAGCGAGATTAATGTAACCAGTCCAACAGGCTTAAGAGAAATAGAAAATTTATCCAATAAAAATGTTTCAGTGGAAGTTATTGAAAAATTAGTGGAAATTATCTAAGTTTTTAGCAAAAAATATTTGTTTTACTATTGATTCAAATTTTAATTTGATCTCATCTATTTCTTTCTCTAAAACAGAACCTGAAACTATCCCTGAACCGGCAGTAAATTCAATATTTTCTTCAATATATCTTGCGCCTCTTATTGCCAAAAGAAAAGAAGCATTTCCTGATGAATCAACCCAACCCATTGGAGAAGCATAATTTCCTCTGGGAAAAGACTCGAGAGTGTTTATCCAATCCAATGCTTCTTTTTTAGGGTATCCACAAACAGCTGGAGATGGGTGCAGGTTTTTAAGCAATTCAAAAGGACAAATGTTTTCAACTTTAGAAAAAATGAGTGTTTGCAAATGAGAAATATCTCCAAATGAATTTACATTGGTATCACTTTTTTTAAAGTTTGTTATTTTGGAAAATTCTAAAGATTTAATTAAGTACTGTATAACATAATTATGTTCCTTTAAATCTTTAGTACTTTTTAGGAGTTTCTTAGAATTTGAATTAGTTGAGATAGTTCCAGCAAGAGCCTCTAGAGTTAAATTAGGTTTAGTAAAAGAAAATAATTTTTCTGGAGATGCTCCAAACAAAATATCCTCACTGTTCCTTTTCCAAACGTATCTGCATGTATTTGGTTGATTCTTTTTTAATCTTTTTAAAATTTCTACTAAATCTAATTTATTTTTAAGTTTTATTTTAATCCTATTCGCTAAAACTATCTTTTCGAGGATACCTTTCTCCACTAATTGAATTCCTCTATTTACTACTCTTTTCAGATTTGTATTAGAGTTTTTATAGGAGTTTAAGAAATCATCAAAAATAGGAAAATCAAACCTAGTTTTTAAGCTAGATGCTTTTGTTAATTTTAAGCTAGAATTTATTAATTGATTTCTAATTGTCCATATTTCTTCAATTAATGTTCTTAATGATGATTTACCTTCAACATGACCATTGATTCTTAACCAGCAATTCTTATCACTTTGAATAATTAATATTTTTGGTAAGATTGCTTCCAAACTAGGAACATCTGAAGATAAATTCTTATTATTAAGATTTTCAGAAAAAGAAAATAAATAAATTATTTTTGAAAGTGCAGAATTATTTGATTCATTTGTTAAGTTAATTAAATTTTTAAAATTTTCAGAATTAAACTCATTTGCTACCTCAAATCTTTTTGGACCATCCAAAGTAACATATTTACATTTATCGAGAGCAATATATGAAATGCCATCAGATTCCTCCCAAAATGAAGAAAAAGGATATTTATTTATAAACAATTCATATACTTGAAATAAATCAATAAAAGGAATCTCAACAGAAATACTTACTAATCCAGAATTCTCCACTTTTTTATCGAAAGAGGAAAACACATCTTTTAAAAAATCTGTAAAGTTTAAATCATTTTTCATTACTTATTGAAAATAACTAAAAATCATGCAATAAAGTAAAAAATGTAACTCAATTTATAAACTACATTGAATAATGATAGATTTTTGTGTGTCAATTAAATATGGACGAAAATAAGAAAAAATTATGGAAACAAGCAATAAAATGGCCTCTTTATTCTGTCGCCATACTCCCGGTTTTTATAACGGGGGCTTATTTACTCAATCAATTTGAAAAAATAAAAATTTATAATTTGATTGCATTTACTTTAGCTGCAATTTTGATATTACTTTGGGAAAATCTAACTAATGATTTATTCGACGCAGAAACTGGAATTGATGAATTTAAATTCCATTCAATTGTAAATCTTGTAAAAAATAAAAATATAATTTCATTTATTGCATATACATCTTTAGTTATAGGTTTATTAATAATTTCAATTATTTCAGTATCAACAAGTATAAACATTTTGATTTTGGTGGCAGCTTGCTGCTTCTTAGGATATTTATATCAAGGCCCTCCTTTTAGATTTGGCTATCAAGGTTTAGGAGAACCATTATGCTGGCTTGCATTTGGACCTTTTGCTTACTCTGCAGTCTTAATTGCGTTAAATCCATCTAATATTTTCTTTGAAGATATTCCTTGGAAAGTTTCTTTACTACTTGGTTCAGGACCTTCCTTGGCAACAACTCTTGTATTATTTTGTTCTCATTTTCATCAAATTTCTGAAGATAAAAAGCATGGGAAAAATTCACCTTTAGTTCGCTTAGGAGCAAAAAAAGGTTCTCAATTTGTGCCTTGGATAATTTTTACAATATATATTTTTCAACTTTTCACTATAGTTAATGGATTTATTCCAGTGTTTTGTATCCTTTATTTGATTAGTTTTCCTCAAGCAATAAGACTTATAAATTTATTGAGATCTTCATATGAAAACCCTAATGCAATAAAAAATTGTAAATTCATCGCAATAAAATTTCAAACTCTTAATGGAGTTGGCTTAATCACAGGATTAATATTTAATTACTTGCTTAATAAATGAACTTAACATTTCAAAAAAAATCTTATAGCTTTAAGTTATCCGCCAAAGTAGAAAATTCTAAAACCACTTACCATACAAAATCGGGTTGGATAATTAAATTAATAAGTAATGATAAAAAAATTGGGTTTGGAGAAGTTTCACCGCTTCATAAAGAAGACTTAAAAAAGTGTGCGAAACAAATAGATATGATCCCTTCGTATTTAGAATTATTTAATTTATCTGAGCAAATAAATATTTTTCACCCATGCATTCAATCTGCAATAAATTCTGCATTAGCCGAAATAAATGGAAAAATAATTTTTAAGGAAAACTACTACTTTGACGAAATTGATAAAACTGCAATATTGTTAAATCATGAAAATGTAGTTTCAGATCTAAATGAAATTAAAAAAAGACAATCTGATATTGGTAAATCATTAACCATAAAATGGAAAGTGGCATTAAAAAATAATAATGAGGAAGAAGCAAGTTTAGAAGAAATCTTAAACCAAATAGGCAATAATATTAAGTTAAGGATAGATGCTAATGGTTCTTGGGAAAGAGAGATAGCTAATAGATGGGCTGATATTTTGAAGGATAACAAAAATATAGATTGGTTAGAACAACCTCTCTGTGTTGATGATATTGATGGACTGACAGAACTAAACAAAAAAATCCCTATAGCCTTAGACGAATCACTTTTAAAATTTCCAAATTTGATTGATGAGTGGAAAGGTTGGCAAATTAGAAGGCCTTCTCAAGAAAATAATCCAGTTAAGCTTTTAAGAGAATTAGAAAATAAAAAAGCTTTAATATCTATAAGTACCTCATTTGAAACTGGTATAGGGAAGAGATGGCTTTATCATTTATCGTCTCTACAATTAAAAGGACCAACTCCAAAAGTTCCTGGTTTAGCAATGAATAAATTCCCTAGTTCGTTTCTATTTTTAAATGAAGCAAAAAAGATATGGGATCAACTATAAAAAATAAAATTCATACTATTGAAGTTGAAAATAACGAAACTCAATCTGTAGAGAAAATTATTGAAAAAATTAGAGAGAATAAAATTATTTATGTAAAAAACAAATTTTATCAAGACAGAGATGTATTAGATTCAATTACTGAAAATGGGCCAGCAATTATCTTAAACAGTAGTGGGAGTTCTGGAAAACCGAGACAATGTTTTCACCATTTAGATAATCTTAAATTATCTGCAGCTACATCAGGTAAATGGCTAATAGAGCAAGGATTTGAATTGCAAAACTGCTTAATTTTAAATACTTTACCCCTTAACCATATAAGTGGATTAATGCCAATTTTTAGGAGTCAAACTTGGGGATGTGATTGTATTAATATTTCTCCGAATTTGATAAAAAAAACTCGAGAACTTTTACTTTCTACAATTAAATTTAAAAAAGACAAAAAACACTTGATTACGTCATTAGTACCTACCCAATTACAAAGACTTTTAGCTCAAAAAGATGGAATTAGTTGGCTAAAAATTTTTGATCTAATTTGGGTAGGTGGAGCTTCAATTTCAGACGAAGCTGCAGAACAATGTATAAAAGAAAAAATAAAATTAGCACCTTGTTACGGCTCAACTGAAACAGCAGCAATGGTTACGAGTTTAAAACCAAAAGAATTCTTAATGGGTTTTAAAAATGTTGGAGAAATACTACCTGATACAAAAATAAGAATTAACGCACAAGGATTAATCGAAATAAAATCAGCCAGAATTGGAATCGAAATAATAGACTCTTTAAAAACTGAAAATTTTAAAAATAAAAATGGGTGGTGGCAAACAGGTGATTTAGGTGAAATTAATCAAATCAATAATTCTTTCTATTTAAACTTTGTTGGAAGAAGTGATAATGCCTTTAATTCAGGAGGAGAAATCGTTTTCCCTGAAGTAATTGAATCTAGATTAAACGATTTCATTATGAAAGAAAATATTCCAATTAATAAATTCAATATTTCAAAAGTATCTAACAAATTATGGGGAAATAAAATTAAAGTAATAGTTGAATTTAGAGAACTTACAAATAATAAAAATATTGAAATTTCTTTAAATTTATTAAAAAAATTTTCTCAAAGTTGGCCTAAACATGAAAAGCCTGAGAAGTGGATTGTTAAAAACAAAAATAGCATTACAGAAAAAATAAACTATAAATTTAAAAAATAATAATTAGCATTCTTTTAAATTTGTACTCACATTAGAAGCCTCTATCCATCTTTCTAACTGATCGGGAAGTTCTATTTTATTTCTTGAATCAACATCTAAAGAACAATGTATAATTTTCCCTTCGGCTACTTTATTTTCATTTTTTATAAAAAAGCTATTTACTTTGAACAAATGAGTATTAATTTTATGAGGGGCAATTTTTACTTTTAATAAATCTCCAATTTTTATAGGCGCGAGAAAGTTTGCTTCACAATTTACTATTGGAAAAATAATTTGACTTTTACGTATAGAAAAATCTGGGAAAATATCTTGAGAAGGAATCCCATAAATTTCAATACTTTCTTCCCAAGCTTCATGAGACCATTTTAATAAGTTATGAAAATGAATTACACCTGCAGAATCACAATCACCAAATCTTACCTTCTTCTGCAATATTAACCAGTCAGCGGGTTTCATTTAAAGAAATTATCTATCAACAGATCCCATAATGACATCTATTGAACCAAGGATTGCCATAATATCAGCGATTTTCGCACCTTTAAGAATATGAGGCAATATTTGCAGATTATTTAAATCAGCTGCTCTGATTTTAAATCTCCATGGGGTAACTTCATTTTTTCCTTGAATAAATACACCTATTTCTCCTTTTCCGGACTCTAATCTTGTATATAATTCTCCGTTGGGAATTTTAAAAGTTGGAGCAACCTTCTTTGCTACATATTGATAGTCAATACCAAATATTTCACTTTTCTTATCTTCAGTCGCCATTCTTTGAGCTTCTAAATTTTCTGTTGGACCTCCTGGAATCATTTTGCAGGCTTGGCGAAT
Source organism: uncultured Prochlorococcus sp. (assembly GCA_902591865.1). Classification (GTDB taxonomy): domain Bacteria; phylum Cyanobacteriota; class Cyanobacteriia; order PCC-6307; family Cyanobiaceae; genus Prochlorococcus_A. Next base: position 6,859 of record CACJCK010000007.1, on the reverse strand, counting down.
GATGCTTAGTGATTGTCTCATCTCTTCAACTCTTACTCGATATCTCGCATAACAATCTCCTTCTTTTTCTGAAGCAATCTGCCAATCAAAATCTTCATAACATTCATAACTATCGACTTTCCTTAAATCCCAGGAAACTCCAGAAGCTCTAAGCATTGGCCCAGACAAAGACCAATTAATTGCCTGGTCCCTTTGTATTGTGCCAAGACCTTCAATTCTTTTTCTAAAAATTGGATTATTTGTGATTAATTTTTCGTATTCATCTATCTTAGGGCCAAACCAATCGCAAAAGTCTATACATTTTTCCAACCATCCGTATGGGAGATCACAAGCGACACCACCTATTCTAAAGAAATTATTATTTATTAGCCTTTGCCCAGTAGCAGCTTCCCAGAGATCATAGATCATCTCTCTTTCTCTAAAAATATAGAAAAATGGAGTTTGAGCTCCTACGTCTGCTAAAAAGGGACCAAGCCATAAAAGATGATTAGCAATACGATTAAGTTCGAGCATAAGAACTCTGATGTAACTAGCTCTTTTGGGAACTGGAATATTAGCTAATCTTTCAGGAGCATTTACTACAATAGCTTCATAAAACATTCCTGCTGCATAATCCATTCTGCTTACATAAGGGACATACATTACATTTGTCCTATTTTCAGCTATCTTTTCCATCCCTCTATGTAAATATCCAATTACTGGCTCGCAATCAATGACATTTTCACCATCAAGAGTTACAACTAACCTTAAAACCCCATGCATTGAGGGATGGTGAGGGCCAAAATTGACCACCATTGGTTCTGTTCTAGTCTCTAGCTGAGCCATTGGAAATTTAACTTCTAAATAAATCTTAGTCGAAAGTTATGCAAACTGACCTATCTGATTCATCTTTTTTCAATCATCAATCAGTTATGACAGATGAGATTATGGCCTCATTAGAGCATTACCCACTTATACATAACAATCAACTTAAGGGAATAGACGCAACCTTAGGCGGAGGCGGGCACTCTTATCATTTATTGAGAAAATATTCGGATTTAAATATAATTGGACTTGATCAAGATCCATTTGCAAGAAAATCAGCATCAAAAAAACTTGATGAGTTTAAAACTAGGATTGATATAAGGGCTTCGAATTTTGCGGATTTTGTACCAAAAGAAAAAGTTTCTTTTGTGATTGCAGATCTTGGAGTAAATAGTAACCAAATTGATGACCCTAAAAGAGGATTTAGTTTCCAAAAAGATGGTCCGCTTGATATGCGCATGAATCCTTTGCTTGATGTTAATGCAGAGAAATTAATTGAGGCTTTAAATGAAAAAGAGCTAGCTAACCTAATCTATAAATATGGAGATGAGAGATTATCAAGAAAGATTGCTAGGAAAATAAAATTGGATTTGAAAGAAAATGGGAAATATTCTGGGACAAAAGAGTTAGCTTATTCTATTGCAGGCTGCTTCCCACCAAAACAAAGATATAAAAAAATACATCCAGCAACAAGAACATTTCAAGCACTAAGAATTGCTGTTAATAAAGAAATTGAAGTATTAGAAAAATTTTTGCAAGTTGTACCTGAATGGCTTTTGCCAGGGGGTATTATTTCTATTATTAGTTTTCATTCCCTTGAGGATAGGTTAGTTAAAAGTTGTTTTAAGAATGATCAAAGACTAAAAAACCTGACAAAAAAGCCAATAACTCCTTCCGAACAAGAAGTCGAACTAAATAAAAGAGCTAGAAGTGGAAAATTAAGAATTGCTCAATTCAATTAAAAGCCAATAATTTCTATCGTAATGATCTGATCGTATCTGTAAGAATATGAATTGCTTGTTTTATATCTTTTGAATTAGTACTTAATCCAATACTTAACCTTATTGAAGATTCTGCTTCTTTAATAGATCTACCTAAGGCTAGTAAAACATGAGATGGTTCACCATTACTACATGCAGATCCAGTAGAACAAATTATTTTAGATTTTAAAAGTTTATGAAACTTTGCTCCGTTTAAATCCAATACAGTCAAATTTAAATTGTGAGGTAATCTTTTTTCTATGGAACCATTAATTAATAAACCAGAATTATTTTTTAACAACCCTTCTAAAAGGTCATTTCTATAAAAAAGTAATTTTTCAGCATTATTTTTTTGATTAAAAACTGCTATCTCTATTGCTCTAGCAAAGCCAACTACTAAAGGAAGAGGTAATGTGCCAGACCTAAGACCATATTCCTGACCTCCTCCAAAAATTAAAGGCTCAAGATTAATTTCTTCATCAATCAAAAGCAGTCCTATCCCTTTAGGACCATATATTTTGTGAGAACTCATCGTTATCATGTTGACATCTGATAAAAGATTATCTAACGCCATATAACCTAAACATTGTGCAAAATCAGAGTGAAATGTTATTCCTCTCGATTTACATATTTTTGAAATATTTTCTATGGGCTGAATAACTCCTATTTCGTTATTTGCCAACATGACACTAACCAGAAATGTATCTTCTTTTATTTTTTTTTTGAATTGTTCTTCTGAAATTAAGCCATCTTTCTCAGGATTAATTTCTGTAACCATAAATCCCTCTTTTTTTAGTTGGTTTAAAGGCTCCAAAACTGCTTTATGCTCCGTTTTTAAGGTAATAATATGTCCATAATTTCCTGTTTTTTTATAGAAATTTCTAGCAAAACCTAATAAGGCTAAATTATTAGATTCAGTTGCTCCACTTGTAAAAATAACTTTTTTATTCTTAAGAAATAAACTTTGTTCTATTTTTTCTCTTGAGGCTTCCAAAATAGCGCTTGCGTTAATCCCCGCCAAATTAGATTTGCTTGCAGGGTTAGAAAATATCTCACTCCAAAAAGGTTCCATAGAATCAACGACATCTTTAGAGCAAGGAGTCGAAGATTGATAGTCTAGTAGTATGGGAGTTGATAGCATTATGTTTAGTATATAAAATTCTGTTTATTACTAGAAAATCAAATTAAAGAATTAAAAAAATGAATGAAATTAATCAAATAAATAATGAACCGGTAAGAAAATCAAGAATTTTATTAGTTGATGATGAGCCTGGTTTAAGAACAGCTGTTAAAACATTTCTAGAAGATGAAGGCTTTGAAATATTTATTGCAGTTGATGGAGAGGATGGTTGGGAAAAAGCTCAAACTATTTTCCCCGATTTGATAATTAGCGATATTATGATGCCACGAGCCAACGGTTATACTTTATTAGAAAAAATTAGAGAGGATGAAAAATTAGGAGGAACTCCAGTTATTTTTCTAACTGCAAAAGGAATGACCCTGGACAGAACAGAAGGTTATCTTGCAGGAGTTGATGATTATATTTCCAAACCTTTCGATCCCGATGAATTAGCTGCAAGAGTTAAAAATGTAATCAATAGACAAGAACGATTATTAAAAGAAGCGGCACGATTTGCAGATATTGACGTAAGCAAAATGGCAAAACAAATTACTGAAATAAAATCTATGCTCACAGACCAAAACCAGACTAATCCAGAAAATAAAATAAATCTTCCTAGTTTTACTCCTAGAGAAGCAAGTGTGCTTCAACTAGTAGCAGAGGGGCTGATGAATAAAGAAATTGCAAGACAGCTTGAAACATCTATTAGAAATGTTGAGAAATATGTAAGTAGACTTTTTATCAAGACAGGTACATCTAGCCGAACAGAATTAGTTCGTTTTGCACTTGAAAATCATTTAGTAAAATAAATTATTTAATTTTTTCGAATTCAATTAGTTTTGAAAAATAAAAAGGAGCTTGATTTAATTTCTTTTTAACAACTTTAAATCCTCTTTCTTTAGCAGCATTGATAATACCCTTTTCTTTCAATGTATATGCTCTTGTAGTTTTACTTGGCCCAGGAAATAATTTTCCAATATTTTTTAGAACTGCAAGAACTGGAGTATAGGGAGCAAAGCTAACAATTAGTTTTTCTTTGCTTAAATCGCATAGATGTTGAACCATTTCTTCTGCGACCGGTTGAGGATAATGAATAAATACATCCAAACAAACTACAACATCAAATAATCCTTTTAATTTTTCCAGATCACAAACTTCAAATTTTATTTTACCTTGATTTAAACCTAATTCATGAATGCGTTTTTTTGTTTCTTTAATCATTTCAGAAGAAATATCGCTCATCTGTAGTTCTTTTATACCGAGTCTTAGTAAAGGTATAGAAAGACTTCCTACACCACAGCCTGCATCACAAAAACTTTTTTTTGTTAGTTCAGGATAATTTTTGATGTATGTAACTACATCATCAACAGTTTTTTGGTGTCCTTTCCTAATATTTTTCTGAACAGTATTAATTTCATCAGATTTGCTATAAATTTTATTCCATCTTTCAAAGCCAGTACCATTAAAATACTCCCTGACTTCACTTTTTTCGATAATCTTATTTGACGTCATAATATTCTATGAAAATTTATTCTTTTCATACTAACTAACTGGCGCCAAATTAATTGCGCGCCATTATAGGAAAGAATTGATTTGTTATTTTGTCAGAATTGCATTCTAAAGATATTTATAAAATTGCTGTCGTAATGGGTAGTGATTCAGATCTAAATTCATTAAAACCAGCCATTGATATTTTAAGAGAATTTGGAATAAAAACCGAAGTTTGTATACTTTCAGCTCATCGAACACCTATTGAAATGATGGAATATGCAAAAAATGCAGAATCAGAAAACATAAAAGTAATAATTGCCGGTGCTGGGGGTGCTGCTCATCTTCCAGGAATGCTGGCATCCATAACTTGTATTCCTGTAATTGGAGTACCGGTAGAGAGTAAGACACTGAAGGGCATTGACTCTCTTTTATCAATCGTTCAAATGCCCGCTGGAATTCCAGTTGCAACAGTTGCAATTAATGGAGGACAGAATGCTGGATTATTGGCAATAGAGATGATCAGTTTATTTGATGAATCCATAAAGAAAAATTTAAAAGAATTCAGAGAAAATCTACATACACAGGTAAGAAATAAAAATAATAAGTTATCAACTATTGGACCTGACAATTATCTTCAAAATAAATGAACTAATGTTTTTCTATCAGGCCTTGTTAAGAAAGTTTTCTTTTTTAAGGTAGTAAATAACTTTTTCAACGGAGTTATTTAAATCTAACGAACCTGTATCAACAACAATTTCGGGATTATGAGGAGCTTCATATGGACTAGAAATCCCTGTAAATTCCTTAATTTCACCCAAACGAGCTTTCTTATAAAGACCTTTAGTATCCCTATTTTCGCAAACGTTGATATCAGCAGAACAATAAACTTCAATAAAATCCTTAGATCCAATAATTTTTCTCACCTTATCTCTATCACTAATAAATGGCGAAACGAATGCTGTAATAGTTATTATCCCAGCATTCATAAATAAATTCGCAACTTCGCCAATTCTTCTTATATTTTCTTCTCTATCTTCATCCGAAAAACCAAGATCTTTACATAAACCGTGTCTAATATTATCTCCATCCAACACATAAGTCGAAAAACCATCTAAGTGTAAAACTTCATTTAAAGCGTTGGCCAAAGTACTTTTACCAGAACCAGATAAACCTGTAAACCAGATAACCATACCTTTATGACCTCTCATTTTTTCTAACTTTTCTCTGTCAATAGTTAAGTTGTGCCACTTTATATTGGTTGACTTTGTTTGATCTTGTTCTTTCATTTTTTGCATCATCAAAATTAAAAACCTATCCTAACCCTTGCTTCATAAATTATAAAATCCCTCTTTACGAAGAAACTCAACTGATTTCGATACCATATCACCCTGTAACTGGATATTTCTATCAATCAATGTTCCTCCAGTCCCACAAAAAACTTTAATTTTTTTTAGTAATTCTTTTAATAAGATTTCATCCTCAATGCCTAAACCTCTAATTAAAGTTACGGTCTTTCCCTTTTTACCTTTTTTTTGTTTTGAAATATTTATTTTTGATCTTTTATTAGCAGTATCTATCTTAGCTGCTTCTTCAGATTTTTTTTCTTGATTATCAAATTCGATCCAATTCTTTTTTCCCATTATTTTCAATATAATCTATAGTTAGTTAATACTTATTCTATAGAAAAAGTGGTAAGTACATTTTCTCGCAAAGATCAAAACTATAAAAATGACGATCTAAATCAACCCTCCAAAGAGGGAAGATTTGGAAAATATGGTGGTCAATATGTTCCTGAAACGCTAATGCCTGCACTTATTGAGTGAGCTTCTTGTACTTGACCATTATCATCTTGCAAGAGAAGACTCATTGATCCATGCAAAATTCCAACTGACCCTTTAGTGATAGTCGCAGCATGTTTGTCAGTATCAACTCCGCTTCCTGCGGCTTCAACTCCAATAAGACGCACAGAAGTTTCTTTAACAAAAGGATGGAAAAGCCCCATTGCATTTGATCCCCCACCTACACAAGCAAGCAAAATATCAGGAAAAGATCCAAATGATTCCAAACATTGTTTTTTGGTTTCTTCACCTATAACTGCATGAAAATCTCGCACAATCTTTGGGAAAGGGTGTGGACCTGCAACAGATCCTAAAATGTAGTGTGTGGTTTCGACATTAGAAACCCAATCTCTAATGGCTTCACTAGTGGCATCCTTAAGTGTTGCAGTTCCAGAATTTACAACTTTAACTTCAGCTCCTAGAAGTTTCATTCTGAAAACGTTAAGGGATTGCCTTTTTATGTCTTCAGCACCCATGTAGATAATACATTTCAAGCCAAATCTCGCACAAACAGTAGCAGTAGCAACTCCATGCTGACCTGCTCCAGTTTCTGCAATTATTCTTTTTTTGCCCATTCTTATTGCCAGTAAAGCTTGTCCAAGGGCATTATTAATTTTGTGAGCCCC
>CACJCK010000006.1 GCA_902591865.1 uncultured Prochlorococcus sp. | reverse complement strand
TAATTTAAATTATTTAATGAGTAAGAAAAAATTTTTATTTCAGAAAAAGGAGTTTGATGGTTGGAAAACATTAAATGATACAGTTATGGGCGGATCAAGTTCAGCTTTTTGTGAAATTTCAAATTCGGGTTTGATATTAAAGGGTAATATTGTCGAGAAAGCAGGAGGATTTGTTAGTTGTAGATCGTCTATATATAAACCTTCTTTAAATGTATCTGAGTATTCATCCTTTGAATTAAATATTGATGGACAAGGTAGAACTTTTAAATTTGCTGTGGCTTGTGAAGATGATCTACTAGGACTAACCGAATTTATTCCGGGTGGACTTAGATGGATTAAATCATTCCCAACAAAAAAATTCGGGACAACAAATGTTCAAATTCCTTTTAGTGAGTTAAAACCTTCAGTAAGAGCTAATAAAGTACGTTTTCCATTTAAATTCAAGTCATCTAAAATTAAAAGATTGCAACTACTACACTCTAAGTTCGGTGATGATGGATTGCTTAATAATGAGTTTAAACAGGGTTCAATAAAAGTTTTAATTAAATCAATAAGTGTTATTTGAAAATCCACCTAATAACATAGAGAGCTTAATCGCTAAGTCAGCAGATTTAACAAATAAACCTTTTGTTCATTCTGTAGTAAAAATAAATGGTGAATACGAACTCGAAGATGAAGATATTGATTTAACAGTTAATATCTTATGTCGAGATAAAGAAGGTAAAAGATTAGAAATTTATGATCTTGAATTAGAACTTTTTAAATCAAATAAAGAGTTGGTTTTAGTAATCTCTAAGCTTAACTTCCCTGAGGAACCAATGTTATGGTGTGGAGTTAAAACATTATGGATGGATAGTAATAATGGGAAAAAATGCAACTCACCAAAATACAGCGGTAGATTGGAAAATTTAGCAAATAGGATAAAAAGTTTTATTGATTAAGAAAATAAAATTTGAGCTGATTTATAAATCAGTAACAGCCCCTAAACTTGATGTGCTTACGATTCTCGAATATTTTGAAAGAATTCCTCTTTTGTATTTTTGAATAGGTTTTACCCAATCTTTTTTTCTTTTTTCTAATTCTTCGTCAGATAAATTAACTTCAATTAGTTGTTTTACAGCATCTACTGTAATTAAATCTCCTTGTTTTATTAGAGCAATATTTCCTCCTACAGCAGCCTCTGGAGCTATATGACCCACAACAAGACCATAGGTACCCCCGCTAAATCTGCCATCGGTAATTAAAGCTACCTTCTCTCCTAGCCCTTGACCAACAATCGCAGATGTTGGAGCTAACATTTCTCTCATGCCTGGACCTCCTACAGGACCTTCGTTTCTAATAACAACAACATCACCAGCTACGATATCGTTATTTAATATCGATTTTAAACAATCCTCTTCACTTTCAAAAATCTTTGCTGGACCTGTTAATAAAGGGTTTTTTACTCCGCTAATTTTGGCTACAGAACCTTCGCTCGCTAAGTTACCTTTTAATATCGCTAGATGTCCTTTTTTATAAAGAGGGTCATCTATGTCTCTTATGACATTTTGATTTGTTGGAGGCTTATCTGGAATATTCTGTAAGTATTCTGAGATGGATTTGCCTTCAATGTTTTTGCAATCGCCATGAATTAATCCTGCATTCAAAAGTATTTTCATTACTTGTGGAATCCCACCTGCCTTATGAAGATCCACCGTCACATATTTACCACTAGGTTTAAGGTCACAAATAACGGGTACTTTTTGTCTGATTCTCTCAAAATCATTAATGTTGATATCTATTCCTGCAGTATTCGCAATAGCTAAGATATGCAACACAGCATTTGTTGATCCGCCAATTGCCATAATTACTGATATTGCATTTTCAAATGATTTTTTTGTCATTAGGTCTAGAGGTCTTATATCTTTTTCTATTGCAGAGACTAATATCTCAGCACTTTTATCTGCACTTAGTTCTTTTTCAAGATCTTCAGCAGCCATAGTGGAACTGTGAGGAAGACTTAACCCTAATACTTCAATAACCGCAGACATTGTATTAGCTGTAAACATTCCTCCACAGCTACCAGCACCAGGAATACAATTTTTCTCAACTTGGATTAGCCTTTCTTCATTAATTTTGCCTGATGTTAATTGTCCAACAGCTTCAAATGCACTAACAACAGTAAGATCTTCTCCATGCAATTTCCCAGGCTTTATTGTTCCTCCATAAATGAAAATTGAGGGAATATTCATTCTTGCAATCGCAATCATGGCACCAGGCATATTTTTATCACATCCACCTATAGCAAGTACTCCATCCATACTTTGAGCATTGCATGCTGTTTCAATTGAATCAGCAATAACTTCTCTTGAAACTAGGGAATATTTCATGCCCTCTGTTCCCATAGAAATCCCATCACTTACTGTTATAGTCCCAAACATCTGAGGCATCCCACCCGATCTTTTTATTGACTCTTCAGCTTTTAGAGCTAACTTATTTAAACCCATATTGCATGGTGTTATGGTGCTGTATCCATTTGCAACTCCAATAATAGGTTTATTAAAATCTTCATCATTAAATCCAACAGCTCTTAACATCGATCTGTTAGGGGATCTTTGCACACCTTGGGTTATTGCAGATGATCTGAGTTTATTCATATTATTTGAGAACCTTTTTTATTCTATTGCCCCAACTCTTCAAGTTGCTTCCTCACATCAGCAATTGCAGAATTAAGTTGCTCAACTTTCTTCTCCAGATTCTCTCCTTCAACTTCATTTATATTTTCATTTGAATCAATCGCTTCTGAGCCGTCTTGAATTCTGGAGGAATACATCATTGCTTTTTGTTTTTTTTCCTCCTTTCTTTTGTCTGCTTCGGATATTAACCACCAAGCTAGACCTGCTGCTCCAATAAAAGCACCGCTTATTAATGATAAAAGATTATTTGAAGACGAATCTCTGTATTCAGACATTGGTAAAATATTTACTCCTATATTCTATATTAGTTCTTATCTTGAAATATAGTACTTAAACGCGATAAAGGATTCCCAATACCCGGTACTAATAATTGTGTTATTTCGTCTTCCTCATCTACGCAAGAAGTGTAAATTACCTGATTAGGGAGTAATTTCGCAATTTCATTTAACCCTTTATTTGAGCAAATAGCAGTTATTAAAAGAATCCTATTTGAATCAACACCTAATTCTTTTAATTTAATTAAAGTTTCTAAAGTTGCTGATTTTGTTGTTATTTGTTCTGAATAAAATATAACTCCTTCATTTGATTCAATAGTTTTAGGAAGTTCTCCTAATGAGAGGGTTGAATTAGGAATTACTTCTTTAGATCCAAACCAAAGAGATAACCCTTCGGGCAACATTGCGAACACTTTTATTGGATAATCATTATTAATAAAGAATCCATCTGCGTCTCCATTATTAGTATTTACTATTTCTTTTTTATATGGCAGCCAATTACGTAATGCTTCATATGTAAGCCATTTCCCTAATTGCTCATATCCTGTTGAGTACAAAATATTTGGAGTATTTTTTTCTCGCAATATTGAAAGCCAATGTTTTATTAATGGATGAGGAGGAACAATAACCTTTAGTGACATTGCCATATATTTTCCTTTAAGATAGTCTTACAAACTTTAAATACTTAAGCTCTAAAATACAGTCTTATTATGATTAAATCAATTGTTTTCCCCTCACTAAAGAATGCATTAATTACTTTGTTATTCGTTGGGATTTTATTTTTTAATTCTGTAAATTCTGCATGGGCTAAAAGACCTCCTGAGATTAGAAACCAGCAAGACCTTAATTTAGAGCCAGATATGCATGGTCAAGACTTAAGCGGTAACGAATACGTTAAGTTTGATTTGAATGGGTTTAATTTCAGTGAAAGTAATTTAGAAGGGGCGGTGTTCAATAATAGTAAATTGCAAAACTCAAAGTTTACTGGAGCAAATTTAAGAGATGCACTAGCTTATGCAACAGACTTTACAGATGCTGATCTTTCGGATGTTAATTTTACTAATGCTTTATTAATGGAGAGTAATTTTGAAGGTGCAAAAATAGATGGTGCAGATTTTACTGATGCTGTTCTTAGTCGTACACAACAAAAACAATTATGTGCGATTGCTAATGGCACAAATAGTTCTACAGGAGAGAGTACAGAATATAGCTTAGGTTGTTAATCATCAAAGATGAAAAAAAAAATTCCAGTTATTGTTGTTTCGGGATTTCTTGGTTCAGGTAAAACAACTTTTCTAAGATATCTACTAAAAGAGAGTAATAAAAAATTTGGTTTAATAATTAATGAATTTGGTGATGTTGGAATCGACGGGGATTTGATTAAAAGTTGCGATAGATGTGATGAAACTGAAGAAGAATGCGTAATCGAATTAAATAATGGGTGTTTATGTTGTACTGTTCAAGATGATTTTGTTCCATCAATAAAAGCTCTTCTCGAATTTAATCCTCCTATTGAATCAATAATTATCGAAACAAGTGGCTTGGCACTACCAATTCCCTTAATTCAAGCACTTAACTGGCCTGAAATAAGGTCTTCAATCTATCTTGATGTAGTTGTTGGCATCGTTAATGGAGAATCAATGCTTAATGGTTCACCAATTAATGATCTAAATAAAATAACAAAACAATATAATGATACAGAAAAAATTGATCACAACACCTCTATCGAAGAACTTTTTGAGGAACAACTAGAAGTCTCTGATATCATTTTAGTCTCTAGATCAGATATCTTGAATGATCATCAGTTTGATGTTGTAAAAAATAAAATCAAAGGTAGTCTAAACTCATCTACACCAGTCCTTAAATCCAAGAATGGCAAAATTGATTTAAATTATCTATTTGATTTTAATTTTAAAAAAGAGACTTACAAAGAATTTTTAACGGAAGAACATGACCATAATCATGTTGAGCTTGTATCAGATTCAATTAAATTAAATTATTTCATTGAAAAAAATGACTTTGAAAAAGAGATGTCAAAAATCTTGGATGAATTAAACATTCTTCGAATAAAAGGACGTATTTGGATACCAAACAAATCATTGCCTTTACAAATACAAATAGTTGGAAAAAAAATTAATACTTGGTTTGAAGAAGCTCCAGACAATTGTTGGAGACCAAATGATAATGCTGGTCTTGAATTAGTAATAATTTCCTTTGATGAAAAATCGATAAAAATTTTTAATAAAAAAATTAAAGAGAAATTTAAGATTTTAAGTGAGCCAAAAATAGCAATTTGACTTTATAGTTACCTGTCAGGATCCTCACTACAGTAGACAGAACTTAATGGAAAATCCAAAAATAGCTTTAAAACAAAAAATCTCTGACGATGTAATTTCAATTGATAAAATCAAATGCTCCAAATGCGCTGGGGCAGGAAATTTTAAAACACCTGAAAATTCAAGAAGAACTTGCTTAGTTTGTTTTGGTAAAGGATACATAAATATTTGAAAATTCAGAAAATCCAGAGGTAAAAATATTTGTTTATTAATCAATAGTACTTTTTATAAGAAATTAAACTAATCTTCTAGTAGAAATTATTTTTTAATTGGACCAATTTGCTGTAAAAGTTTTTGTAAGACTAAGACCTTCAGTTTTAGATCCAGCAGGGGAAGCTACCAAATCTGCTTCTATAAAACTTGGAGCCGAGGGAATAAAATCATTACGTATAGGAAAAATGATTGAAGTAAAAATAGAAGGTAATGGTGAAAACGATGTAAGAGAAAAAATTGATTTATTGTGTGATAGGTTATTCGCAAATACTGTTATTGAAGATTATGAATATTCACTAGAAAAATTATAGTATGGATAATTTTACTGTAGGAGTTGTTGTCTTCCCTGGTTCTAATTGTGATCGTGATGTTTCATGGGCACTGGAAGGTTGTTTAGACATAAGAACTAAATACTTGTGGCATGAGTCTTCAGATTTAAGCGATGTAGATGCAATAGTTTTACCTGGAGGATTTAGCTATGGTGATTATTTAAGATGCGGTGCAATTGCTAGATTCTCTCCATTAATAAATGCCTTGGATGAGTTCGTTAAAAGCGGAAAAAGAGTTTTAGGAATTTGTAACGGGTTTCAAATTTTGACAGAATCAGGCTTTTTGCCTGGTGCCCTTACTGCAAATAAAAATCTTAATTTCATCTGTGATGATGTTGAACTTGATATTGTTTCTTCAAAAGGAAGTTGGTTTAATAATGGAGGTGAAAAACAAACTATTAATTTGCCAATAGCGCATGGGGAAGGAAGATATCATTGTGATTCTGATACTTTAAAAAAACTTGTAGATAATGAATTAATCGCTTTGAGATACAAAAATAATCCTAATGGATCCTCATTCGATATCGCAGGCATAACTAATGAAAAGGGAAATGTTCTAGGTTTAATGCCTCATCCAGAGCGTGCATGTGATGAGACAATTGGTGGGACTGATGGTCTCTTTACATTAAAATCATTAATAATTAAATAAAAAGACCCCCTAATTTTGGAGGTCTTTTTTTGGTTTGATTTCGTTATTAATTAAACAGTAGCTTTTACTTTGGGATCTAAATCACCTTTAGCGTAAAGATCAGCGAAGTAATTGGTGCTGTTTTGTTTGATCTTACTTGCTTGACCTTCACACCAGAACTGCTTGTATCTGTCAAGACAAACTTGCTTCATGTATTTTCTAGCAGGTTTGTTGAAATGTCTTGGGTCAAAGTTTGCTTTATCAGCAAATGCTGCCTCTCTAACCGCGGCAGTGAAAGCAAGTCTGTTATCAGTATCGATGTTGACTTTCCTAACTCCATTTCTTATTCCCTCTTGAATCTCTTCAACAGGAACACCATATGTTTGAGGAATTTCACCACCATATTTGTTAATGATATCCAACCATTCTTGAGGAACTGAACTAGATCCATGCATTACAAGATGGGTATTTGGAAGTGCTTTATGAATTTCAGCAATTCTGCTTATTGCAAGAACTTCTCCAGTAGGCTTCCTAGTGAACTTATATGCACCATGACTTGTTCCTATAGCAATTGCTAATGCATCAACTTTTGTTTTAGCAACAAAATCTGCCGCTTCTTCGGGATCAGTCAAAAGCATATCTGTGGAAAGTTCGCCTTCAAATCCATGACCATCTTCTGCCTCACCTTTTCCTGTTTCTAATGAACCTAAACAACCCAACTCTCCTTCCACACTAACTCCAACTGAATGAGCAAAATCTACTACTTTTTTAGTAACTGCCACATTATATTCGTAACTAGCGGGTGTTTTTGCATCTGCTTCTAGAGAACCATCCATCATTACTGATGTGAAACCATTTATTGCTGCTGAATAGCATGTTGATGGTTCATTACCATGGTCTTGGTGCATTACTACTGGGATATTAGGATATGTTTCTGTAGCGGCAAGTATTAGATGACGTAGGAAAATTTCTCCTGCATAATTTCTTGCCCCTCTTGAAGCTTGGAGGATTACAGGACTATTAGTTTCATATGCTGCTTCCATGATTGCTTGAACTTGCTCAAGGTTATTAACATTGAAAGCTGGAATACCGTAACCATTCTCAGCAGCGTGATCTAAAAGTAGTCTTAGTGGAACGAGGGCCATAATTAAAATAAGTTAAATGCTACATAAAGCATATGTTTCCGAGAGTTTAGTATAAAGAGGTATCAAATGTCACGTCATTAGATATACAAAATACTAAATTAAAGAAACTAACTTTATGACCCAGAGTATATTTTTAGAATTTTTTATTTAGTAAGAGTAGCCTGCTACAAACAATTGCTCATCAGATGAAGGTTGAGATCCTGCTACATAGGAACCTTTTGAAGCTTCAGAGTTTGCTTTAGCTCTTGCTATTAATGCTTTTTGACCTCCTTCAACGTCGCTTCCTTTCCAGGCCTTTAAGCATGAGTGCTGTAATGCTCTTCCATAGGAGAATGAAACATTCCATAAAGCTTTCCTGTAAAGAGTGTTCATATTATTTAAATAAATAGAAGCAGCTTCTTCGCTTAACCCTCCTGATAAGAAAACTATTCCAGGAACAGATGCGGGAACGCATCTTTCCATAGTTCTGATTGTCATTTCAGCAACTTTCATAGGATTAGCCTTTGTTGGACAATCTGCTCCATTAACAGTCATAGAAGGTTTTAATAGAGTGCCTTCTAGTAAAACTCCATTTGCTTGACAGGCAATATAAACCTGCTTTATTACCTCTTCTTGGACTTCAGCGGTTTTTTCAATAGTATGATCGCCGTCCATTAAGATTTCAGGTTCAATAATTGGTACCAACCCAGATTCTTGAACTGATCTTGCATACCTTGCTAATCCCCAAGCATTCTCTTGAATTGATAGTTTTGAAGGACAACCATCATTTGTAATTTGCAGAACTGCTCTCCACTTTGCAAATCTTGCACCTTGTTCATAATATTTTGCTGCTCTTTCAACTAACCCATCTAGGCCAGAGCAAAAAGTTTCGACATCTCCTCCTCCTGGAAGTGGATTCAGGCCTTTATCAACTTTTATACCTGGAATAATACATAAATCATTTAGTTTCTTAACCATTGACTCACCATCTTGGTGATTCTGATAAAGAGTTTCTTCGAAGAGGATTGCTCCACTTATATATTTGCCAAGATCTTCTGTAGTAAAAAGCATTCCTCTATATGCCTTCCTATTGTCTTCAGTATTCTCTACGCCAATTCCAGCAAGTCTTTTACCTACTGTTTTGGTGGATTCATCTACCGCTAATATCCCTTTTCCTTTAGAAGCTAGTAATTGAGCATACTCTTTAAGCTCATTTTTGTAATAATTTAAAGCCATTCTTTAATAATTCAGTTCAATTGATTTTTCCAGAATATGAAAAAAAAATAAAATCAATCCAATACTTTATCGGGTGATAATTGCTACCTATGAATGTATAGCCTTAAATTTTGATACTTAATCCACTTTTCGAAGATTCTCTTATGGCTTCGCAAACTTTATGACTAGCAAGTCCCTCACATAAGCCTGGGATTACAGGTGTTCTATTGACAATACTCTGAGCCCATAAATTTTGAATTCTCAAAACTGGAGCTATTCTCCCATCAGTCCATGTTTTTTCAAAATTAAAACTTGAATCTGCAGTAAGATTTTGTATTTTATTTTCGGTGTTTGAATATTTCAAATTAAAACCATGTACATAATCTTTTTGGTTTTCGCATTTAAGAAAAAGTGAACCTTCGCTTCCATATATTTCTAAACTAAATCCTCTACCATTTTTAGAAATCGATGATAAAGATACCTGACATGGAATTAGATTCGAGCTGTAGTTTGATATTTCTATATTGGCTAAACATACATCTTCACTCGTAACATCATTTAAATCAGACGAATTAGGTAAAGGTCTTTTTTTTATTGATGTTGCTAACTTGCCAGACACGTTTATTGCTTCTCCAAAAAACCAATTCAACATATCGAATGCATGAGTACCTAAGGCGCCAATAATTCCTCCACCTTTTTCTTCCAATGAATACCAATTCCAAGATCTTTTGGGGTCGGATCTACTGCCCATTAACCAATCTAATTTGACTAAATATATATCTCCTAAGATATTTTCATCAATAAGTTTTTTTGTCTGAAGGAAAAGAGGTACTGCTCTATATTCAAAATCAACACATACGCTTAAATTATTAATCAAAGATATTCTCTGAAGTTCTTCAATTTCTGAGGAGGATATTGAAACGGGTTTTTCTAGAAGCAAATTTTTATTATTCTCAAGAGCTTGTTTTGCTAATTTAAATCTTGATTCAGGAGGGGTGGCAATTATAATTCCATCAATTTTTGGAGATTTAACTAATTCTTCCCAATTTTGAAAGAACTCTAATCCAGTTTCTTTTTCTAGTATCGATTTTTGCTTTGTCTCATAATGATAAATAGCTATAGGAGTTAAATAATCAGACTCTTTTAATGCCTCTAAATGAACTTTTTTACCAAAACCTAATCCAGCTATCGCTATTTTTAATTTTTTATTTTTCGTATTCATTTAATAAACTTTGAACAACTACTTTCAATAACAACATCTATTAGTTCATCATTATTAGAAGTTTGCCATTTTGAATTAAATTGAGGTATCCCATTTATTGAAGTATCTTTGAACTTTTTTTCATCGCAATTAATTCTCATTACATAAAGTGATAACTCTCCATCATCATCAGAATTGGTTGGATTTTTAAAGAACTTTGTTAAAACACTTATTTCATTATTTGGTAGCTGCTTAATACTCCCTTTATCAAGCCATTCTTTTCCTTCATCATTCTCTTTTAATAGGACCCAATCAACATTTCCTATTGCATATGTATTGCAATCAAAATTGAAAGTAAACAATAAAAGAATTAAAGAAAAATAAAAAAAATTAGAAATTATTCTCATAATTATACATTTACTTCTGCAACTTCTTTTACACCGTGGATTTTTAAAATTTTAGTCAAAGTAGTCTTGAGATCTTTCCTATTAACTATTACATCAACAAAACCATGCTCCAGAAGATATTCAGCTGTTTGAAAATTATCGGGCAATTTTTCTCTTAATGTTTGTTCAATAACCCTTCTTCCCGCAAATCCAATAAGGGCTTTTGGTTCAGCCAAAATTAAATCACCTAACATTGCAAAGCTTGCCGTTACTCCCCCAGTAGTGGGATGAGTTAATAAAGGCATATATAGAAGATTTTTTTCTTTATGTTTTTTTAGTGCTCCAGATATTTTTGCCATTTGCATCAGACTTAACATGCCTTCTTGCATCCTTGCTCCACCAGATGCGCAAACAATAAGAATTGGGAAATTCTCTAAAGTTGCTCTTTCAATTATCCTTGTGATTTTTTCACCAACCACTGAACCCATGGATCCTCCCATAAATCTAAAATCCATAACAGCTAATGCTAATGGCATTGAATTTACAGAACAGAAACCTGTTATTACTCCATCTCTTAAACCTGTACCTGCTTGACTTTCTTTGATTCGATCAGCATATGACCTTCTATCTTTAAAACCTAAAGGATCTGTAGGACTTAGTGAACTATCAAACTCTTTGAATGAATTTTTGTCAGCAATTATATTTATCCTCTCATCGCTATTAATCCTATTGTGGTGTCCACAATTACTACAAACGTTGAAATTTGAAATTAAGTCTTTTCTATACGCTACTTGCGAACATTCTGAACATTTAACCCACAAACCATCTCCCTCGTCAGTATCTTGCGAAACTTTCCCAACAAATTGATCTTTACGCCTTGCGGCAAACCAGTCGATTAATGACACAACATTACCTGTTTTTTCTATTTAAATCCAAGTAAGGTACTTTTATCAAGAAAGATATATAAAAATTTGAGAATTTATAGATTAGGAAATCCTTAATCCCTAGAAAAAATTTGAGAATTTGAGTTCTTAATCGAAAATTAATTACCCTTGATTTTTCTCCTCAATCATTTTATGAATTATTGGAGTGAGAATAAGTTCCATTGCGAAACCCATTTTCCCACCATTTACAACGATACTGGTGGGACTTGACATAAATGAATCGTGAATCATTCCAAGCAAGTATTGAAAATCAATTCCCCATTTCTCTCTTGCCCCTTTTCTGAAATGTATGATCACAAAGCTCTCGTCAGGAGTTGGAATATTCCTGCATATGAATGGATTGGAAGTGTCAATTGTGGGAATTCTTTGGAAATTAATATCGGTTTTACTGAATTGTGGACAAATGTGATTTATATAATCAGGCATTCTTCTCAATATTGTATCCACAATAGTTTCAGCTGAGTATCCTCTTTCTGCATTATCTCTATGGATTTTTTGAATCCACTCTAAATTTGTTATCGGAACAACGCCAACAAGTAAATCAGCATAAGATGCCACATTGTATCCATCACCTTCAACTCCGCCATGTAACCCTTCATAAAAAAGTACGTCTGTCCCCTCAGGAATATCTTCCCATGGAGTAAATTGTCCTGGTTCTAAGGCTGTCCCAAGCCTTGTATTATGTTCTTCGGCTTCTTCAGGACTATGTAGATAATATCTTTTCTTCCCTCCACCAGTTTCACCATATATTTTAAAAAGTTCTTCTAGTTTGTCAAAAAGATTAGCCTCTGGTCCAAAGTGAGAAAAATTTTCACCTTTTGAAAGAGCCTCTGCCATAGCTTTTTTCATGGACATTCTCTCAAACCTGTGGTAACTATCACCTTCTACAACTGCGGGAACAATATCTTCTCTGGCAAAAATATGCTCAAAGGCTCTTTTTACTGTACTTGTACCTGCTCCTGAAGATCCTGTTACAGCGACTACTGGATGACGTTTTGACATTTTTTAAAAACAATATCTAATGATTCTGACAGGTCATATGCCAACTTTATGTTCAACTTAAAAATATTTTTTTATTTATTAATTTTTTTTTAAATTTCATCTATTATTTTGTCTCCGATTTCACTGCAGGATAATACTTCGGAAGATTCATCAGCTAAATCAGCTGTTCTAAATCCTTTTGATAAAACTTTATCAATGGCAGCTTCTAAATTTTCTGCGGCTTCTTCTTCATTTAATCCAATTTTTAACATCATGGAAGCAGATAAAAGCATCGCAATAGGATTTGCTATGTTTTTGCCAGCTATATCAGGAGCCGAACCATGAACTGGTTCAAAAACACCTGGACCATTATTGTTTAGAGATGCAGATGGAAGCATACCAATAGAACCAGTTAACATTGCGGCTAAATCGCTTAAAATATCACCAAATAAATTACTAGTTAAAATTACATCAAATTGACAAGGCTCTCTAACTAATTGCATTGCTGCATTATCAACGTACATATTGCTTAAAGATATATTTTTATTTTTTGAGGTCAAATTTAAAACTGTATCTCTCCACAATTGACTAACCTCAAGAACGTTTGATTTATCAACAGAACATATTTTTTTATTTCTTTGATTAGCAATTTTTATTGCTATTTCAGTTATTCTTTCTATTTCTGCTGAATCGTAAACCATAGTATTGAAAGCTTTTGGGATTTTTGTATTTGTTATGTGTCCTCTTGGGTTGCCAAAATAAATACCCCCTATTAATTCTCTTACAACAATAAGATCTACATTCTCAACGATTTCTTTTTTTAATGTACTTGCATCTAGAAGTGATTTTCTTATTTTGACAGGCCTGATATTTGCGAAAAGGTTAAGGGCAGATCTTAATTTTAGTAATCCACTTTCTGGTCTTAGTTCTCTTGCCAGAGAGTCATATTTAATATCTCCAACACATGCTAAAAGTACTGCATCACTTTTTTTGCATTGATCTAGTGTCTCATCTGGAGCAGGAGTTCCATATTTTTCATAAGCTATCCCTCCAAATAATTTTTCAATAATATCAATATCGAAATTATGAGTTTTTGAAAGCTTTTTTAAAACTTTTTTCGAAACTTCTGAAATCTCTGGTCCAATTCCGTCACCTGACAATAAAACAATTTTATATTTCTTCATTTAAATTTTTATTTATTAGAACAATAAATTATTGCTTGTCTAATTGTCTAAGTTTTTTTGCTAATTCTGGTAATTTTTTAAAAATACTTGAACTCCTTAGCCATGATTTATTTTCCATCGCGGGGAAACCACTAATTACCTTGCCATCTTCTATGTCACAATGAATTCCACATTTTGAACTCGCTATGACATTATTACCAACTTTTACTCTATTATTGACGCCTACTTGCCCTGCCAAAATAACACCATCTCCAATACTTGCTCCTCCAGCTATACCAACTTGAGCTGCAAAGGCACAATTTTTCCCAATTTTTACTCCATGACCTATTTGTATTAAATTATCCAACTTTGTTCCCTCATCAATAAAAGTAAATCCAACTGCCGGTCTATCAATACAACAATTCGTTCCAATTTCTACAAAACTCATAATTTTTACACCACCTTTTTGAGGCATCTTCACCCATTTGCCATTTTTAGGAATAAAACCAAATCCCTCTGATCCAATAACAGCATTTGAATTAATTACACAATTATTTTTTAGAGTGGTATTTTCATGGATAACACAATTTGGATGAATTATATTATTATTTCCTATTCGAACATTGCCTATAATTGATGATCCAGGAAGAATATGATTATTGTTTCCAATTACAGTATTTTCTCCAATATAAACATTAGGTCCAATATAACAATCTGCTCCAATTATTGCTGTTTTATCTATAACCGCAGAAGCGTGAATTCCTGGTTTGAAATTGATAGTTTTGTATAAGCAATCCAATACTTCTGCAAATGCAATTCTTGGATTTTCAACAATTATGTTTGATATATTGAGTTTCTTTAGGGCACTAACGATTTCATCGTTTTTAGTAGTTATTATTGCTGATGCTTTAGTTTGATCTAATTTTTCTTTAAGGATATTATTTTCTTCTAAAAAAGATATTTGATGTTTAACTGCAGCATCTAATGAGGCAGCATCATGTATATTTAAATCTTCGAAAATATTGGCACTAATAAAATTTGAATTTCCTTTTTTTATTAGATCAACTAAATCACTTAAAAGCATTTTTCAGTTTTAATTTTTTTCTAAGAGAGAGCAAGAACATCTCTGTGTACGACAATTATCGAGGAATTGTTATTTTCTTTATTATTTAAGATACTTCTTAATTTGTCGCTACTTATTGATACTAAACCTTTTGCAACTTCTTTATCATTTGTATTTACGATTTTAACTGCCTGATTAATCGTAAAGTTTCCTTCTACATTCTTAACACCAAC
Organism: uncultured Prochlorococcus sp.; assembly: GCA_902591865.1. GTDB lineage: Bacteria > Cyanobacteriota > Cyanobacteriia > PCC-6307 > Cyanobiaceae > Prochlorococcus_A. The sequence continues at coordinate 52,336 of CACJCK010000006.1, read as the reverse complement.
CGCTAAAAGTGATGCACCTTTTTTTTTAATTGCAAAAGAAGCTCCATCATCTAAAGTAATTTTCCCTACTGTTTGAATTGCATGTGAAAGCCAACTTTTTTTGTTTCCAATAGGTTTTTCTACTGGATAAAATAAAGTTCCAATATTATTATCATTAAAAATTTCAATTAAGTTTTTTTTATTAGTTCCATCAACTAGTTGTACTCCGACTCCTCCTTTTGTTGCTATTTCTGCAGAAATTAATTTTGTAGAAATCCCTCCTGTTCCCCATTCATTATTTGAGTTTTGAATATTTTTATCTTTAATTTTTTTTAATTCACTATTATGAACTTCTTTAATAGGTTGCGCATCTTTATTATTACGTGGATCTTTTGAGTATAGATTTTCAATATCGGTTAATAAAATAAGCTTATTAGCATTTATAGCCAAGGCAACTAAAGCAGATAATGTATCATTATCTCCATATTTAAGCTCTTCATTTGCTACGGTATCATTCTCATTTACTATTGGAATAACATTCAAATCGATTAATTTTTTTAAAGTTTTAGAAGCATTATTAAAGGATTCTCGTGAATTGAAATCAGCTTTAGTTATTAAAATTTGAGCAATATTGTGGCCTAATTTATTAAATACTTTATCGTATAAGGACATTAAATTAACTTGACCTACTGCAGCAGTAGCTTGAAGGGTACTTAAATCATTTGGTCTCGTTTTAATATTTAATTTTTGGCAACCTAATCCAACAGCTCCACTAGTTACTAAAATTAGTTTGTTTCCTTTTGAAAGAAAACTTGTAAAGGATCTAGAAAGGTTTTCAATAACTTCTTCTGTCGATGTTTCCTCTGTTCCTCTTAAAATACTAGTACCAATTTTTATAACCCAAGTTTTCATTTTATAAAATGAGAAATTAATTTTTCTATTGTCAAAGTTAAATTAAATTTTATAGGCAAGCCATCTCTATTTAATCGCTTAACTAATATTGTTTTTACATCACATCTATTCCCAACAATAATATCTGTAAAAATTCTATCGCCAATAATGGCTATATTTTTTGGCTCTCTGCCAATTTCTTTGATAGCAGACAAAGTTACTTTTTTTCTTGGTTTTGATGCATTGTATTTATACCTTAAATTTAATTCTTTCGCTATTTTTGCGATTCTTTTTTTTGATGGATTATTACTTATTAGATATAATGAGAAAAGTTTTTTAGATTCTATGATCCAATTTTTTACAGCTTTTGGGATCATATTTGATTTTCTATTTACTAGAGTCCCATCCACGTCTAGCAATAAAGAATTAATTCCTTTTTTTTTCAACTCAGATTGAGAAATATTATATATTGGTAAGTTTGAATCCCAATTGACTTTTAGGATAGATCTCATTTATTTTAAGAACTACTTTTTTCAAGCTCAGTTTCAATCAAAGGTTGAACTTTATCGAACTCATCATCTTCAACTAATAAGGCACCTTTGTCTTTTAATTTACCCACAATAAAAAAAGGATCTAGTGGTATATATAAGCCATATTCTTGGTCAAAAAGATTAAAGTTAACGAGCAATTCATAACTCTCACTATCATCATCGACGTAATCTTCTTCTAATTCATCGTAAATTGGTTCTTCAAGTTCTCCTGATACTGTTAATGTAACTGCTGATCTGATAAGTCTTAAATCATGTTCTTGAAGAACTGCTTCTGCATTTTTTAGTATTTGTTCATTTTTATCTATTTTCTCAATTAGTTCAGGTTCATCTTTTTCATTTATCTTAAAAAGACTTACTGGAGTATCAACTGGTGTTAATAAAGCATATTCTCGGCCTTCAACACTTACTAATTGTTCAAGATAACAAAATAGCTCGTTTCCATTTGAGTCATTTAATAAAAGAGTCTGTGCATCATAATTATCATTTGAATTGGCTTCTTTCATTTAAAAATTATCTATCCTTTTTAATACTAATATTTTATCTGACGTTTACCAGCTATTTTTTCTAATTCAGGACCCTCTTTGATCCATTGTTCAAGTATTATTTTTGCTGAAAAACTATCAATCAATCCGGATTTATCTTTTTTTATTCCAAATCTATCTGAAGATTCCCAAGTTGAACTATGTTCGTTGACGTAAGAAAATGGAAGCTTTAATTCATTTGAAAGTAATTGACCGTAATTTTTACAGTCAATAGCTTGAGTGGTCATTTGACCTTTCTCATCTAGTGGAATACCAACAATAAACCCAGTCAAATTAAATTCATTTATGTAATTTCTAATGGTTTTAATCTCTTGATTATTTTCAAACCGTTTTACTGCTGGAAGTATATTTGATGTTATGCAGAGGGGATCACAATAAGCTAATCCTATTCTTTTGGTACCTATATCCAAACTCAAAATTGACTTGGGTTTGGGTTTGCAAAATTTCACTTTGTTTTTAAAGGAAAAGGAGATGGATATGGATTACCTTGTGGACTTAATTTTTCAAAGATTGATTCCAAAGATTGATTTATTATGTTTACTTGTTTGGCTTCATTCTTAACTATTGTGTTCCTAATAAGAATTATTTCTTGACTTTTTTCTTTAAGATTACATTCTTCGAGAAAAAGATTTAATTGAGAATTTTCTTTATAGGTTTTTAAATATGAAACAGGTGATTTTTCAAAAAATCTTTTTATAAATTCTTTTAAAATAGAATTGAATCTCTTATCCCAATATCTACTTATAGTTAAAGTATAAATTTCTTCATTTTGAAAATTAATATCTTTTAAAATTGTACATAAAACTGAACTTTCATATATTAAGGCACCACTCTTAGAGTTATTTCTTTTAAGAATGTCGTCTTGATCAAAATCTAAAATATTTCTTATTAAGGGAGATTGGTTTGATCTTATGAAATTAACTATTTTTAATATATTTTGTTTATTAATGTTTTGGAATTCATTAATTGATGCATAGGCATTGTTATTTTGCTTTATAGATTTATTTAGATCAGAACCATCCCAAAGGATTATCTCTCCTAACGGTTGAAAGCCTAACTCTCTTGAGGTTGATATGAGGTCAACATTATTTATATCAGCGTTAATTATCCAACTTGAAGCTTTGATGTCTTTTATAGAGATAAATTTTTTTATCAATCCTAAAGTTAATTGTTTATCAGTTAAATAAGACTTGTTGTTAATCAACTTCGGCTTAGATATTTTTAAGCAAGTCTCTTTTTTGTTTAAAGGAAAAATATTCAAATAACCAATAATTTCGTTTGCATATATAGCAATTATGCATTTATTTTTATTTTTCTTAAGATTATTTAAAAAAATTTTTAAGTCATCAAAGGTATTTATAATTGCCATCTTTAAAAACCAATTATTCAATTCCTTATTTTTAATATCTATTAAAAGATTAATGTGCCTTATATGGAGATCTTCAAAAGTTACTTCCATTCTTTTTTTAGATTGAAAAGAATAAGAGGTATCTTTTTTCATTTACTTTTTTTCTCTTATTAATACTATAGGGGTTTTTTCCTCTCCATTGCCAGCTGGATTAGATATTAAGTTTCTTTTGAGTATTTTATTTACTTTTTTATTTGAACTAGCTAAGACTTTAACACCTCCAAGATCATTAACATCGACAACAGCAACATCTATATTTAGATAGTTCGAGACCTCCTTACAAAATAAATCCGCATTTAGAGGACCCATAACTATACTCTTGTCGTAAGGTGAAACTGTACCGCTTATATCATCAATGAGGGATGATTCTGAACCAGTTAGCCTATAAAACATACCCTTAATACCAACTAGTTTGAAGAGAAATCCTACAAATAGTGCAAAGGTTATTCTTGTGACTCCTATTCTATTTATTAATAATTGCATGCCGCAAGCTGTTGCGAGACTGCTTGTAGGGTGAAAAAAATAACATAAAGCTTTAGAAAATAAATTATATTCTAAATTTTGAGGCGAAATATATCTATTTTGCATAATCGCTAGCGGACTCTCACCGATTGTTAAAATATCATTTTTTTCTGCAAATCCTTTGCAGTATTCAATCACAGTATTTACTGGGTTATCAAAGCAACCAAGTAAATCAGTTTTAATAGCAAAAGCTTTATATTTATTATTTATTGGAATTTCAAAAACTTCTTTCGGCCTTTGTTTTTGACCATCTAAATTAATTAACAAACAATCCTTATTATTTGAAATACCAAAATGTCCATAGTTCTCCCAATATACTTTTAACCATAGATATTTTATTTTTTTTCTTAAATTATTATTGCTAAATTTATATATGGTTCTAACAAATAATTCTGAATTTGACTTGATAATTGTTGTTGGCCAGTAATTATTTAAATTCTTAATTTTATTATTTTCATATGTATAAATATCTTCTTGATAATTAAAATTTGGGCAATATTCGTTTCCTTTACCTTTAAAAAAATCTAATTCAAAATTTATATTAGATACCATAGTCTCTTTGGTTTTACTTTTATTAGTTATTTTAAAATCAATAATTAATTCGTTTAAAGCATCCTTTTTTTTGATTTTGTAATTTAGAGGTACTAGATTTAATTTTGATTTAGGTGAGTTTTTAATGTATAAATCTGAAAGAATTAAAAAAATTAAAAGAAATAAGAGGATATTTATAAAAATCATTTTTTTTTAAATTAATTATTTTTTATCTTTTTTTTCAGAAATGATACTGTTGTATTCATTAAAACTTTCTACAGAAAATGTCGTATCTTCTATATCAATTCCTTTTAATTCTCCTATAACTTTGTTTAATTCATCGATATTAATCATTCCATTTTTATCATATTTAACTTCACCATCACTATTTAAAATAATGGTTTGTGGAATTAATCCGTTCCAATAATAATTCGGTTCATTTTTTAGATCAGACTTTTCTTTATTCTGTATTTCATCAGTAGTTAGAGCAATGATATCTATATTATTTCTCCATATCAAATCTAAACCAGATATTATCGGAGCCATAGCTTTACTATCTGAGCTATCGTCAAGATAAAAAAATAAAACTGCGACTCTTTTATTTTTTAATGATTCCTGAAGAGTTGTCTGGGGAGGAACTATAGCCCCATTACCTGCGTATATAGGAAAGATGTTGCCATCGTAACTATCAGAATCTCTAGAGGCATTTGCTTTATATGGACTTAAGAAAATTAATGCTATTAGGATCCATTGAATTATTTTCATTAAAGTTTAAAAACTTACTTTGAACTTGATCTTCCTAATCCTTGAAGGATTCCTTTCCCGACTAAACCGATAGCTTTGCCAACGACCTTTGTAAGGAAAGTTACGAAAAGATTACCGATATATTTTACAGCAACTTCTAACTGCGGTGCTACCGCATCTCTTATCTCAACTAACAATGTAACTTGTTTTTGTAGCCACTCTAGATTCTCTAATTCTTTCTCCCTATTTTCATTTTTAAAATATCGGGTAAATTTTTTATCGATAATATCAATATATTCTCGTTTACTCTCATACAAGTAGATAGGCATATAAACATAGTCATGCCAGCGATTGTAGTTGTTAATATTATTTCTAAATCTTTCAAAATTTCTTGTCGATTGTAATTCGGGATTTATAAGTATAGTCCTTAATTCAGGCCAAGAAGAACAAATATTAAAGATTTCAGAAGCTAATAAATTACAGTTCCTTATTGTCCAATTTGAAATTATATTTTCAAGGATCAAAAACGATTCTGTTTCATATAGAGGGAGTAATTTCCCATCATAGTCAAGAGCTTCATTTTTAATAATTGGCTCAATAAATATTATTGATTCATGTGATTCGCTATCTATCTCTTCGCAACTTACTTCACTATAAATAAAATCATTTATTGAAATAGATTCGCCTCCCTTTTTTAATCGAAAATAGCTGTCTGTGATATTTGAAACTGTATTAACTTTAAGTTCTTTGATAAGAGAATTTAAATCATTTTTAAAATCTTTATCCTTATAGTTTTCCTTAATATTTTTTACTAAATTATCTAACTCATCTAACATTTTGCAAATTAGACGTGAAATGAATTCTTTTTTTATCCCAGAGAGAATTATTGATGAATTATTAAATTCAACCTTTAAGTTAGTTGAGCTATATCTTTCTTTTAGTCTATCTAAAATTAAATTCCATATTTCTATAGTGTTTTTATCTTTAATGAAAACAGTGTTCTTATTTTCAAGATTAATTTTATTTTCAGTGTAAATTGCCTCTGTATAAAGTTCTAGTGAATTGCCCCATAAGAAAATTAGAAAAGATTTTGCAGTAATAAGTTCTCTTAATCTCCCTTTTAAAATGAATTTATAAAATTCTGGTGTTGAATCAGAGTTGACATATTTGAATATATAATTAATTTCAGAATCTATTTGTTTAAGACCTGATGTTAGGATTTTTTGACTAAAAGAGAGAGGCTTATTTTTGTTTAATTTAATTCGGGAATTATTTTGAATATCAAATACCCTTCCTCCATTTAAAATAGCATCAATAGATTCAAGAACTTTTTCTGCACTGGGATTTAAAAGAAAACCTTCAGCATTTAACGATGGAGAGGTATTTGCTTCATAAACAACTTCGCCAGAGAGAATTATAAGAAACTTTGACTCATCATATCTTTCTCTTAATTTTAATAATTCTAACCTCGTAAGATCTTCTGATTGGAAATTAAGAGCATTCCATATAACTAAATCCGGAGTTTTATTACCTGTTCCATTATTAAAATTAATGTCTAAATTTTGGTCTAGTGATGTTAACTTAAGCGATAAAGATTCTGCAATTAAGCTTGGAGCTATAATCAATATCGATTTTTTTGAAATTAATTCCAAGACTAGATTTCTTATATCTTATACAAAATTAACTAACAATTACTGCAAATACCAGCCTTATATAAATTATTGTACTGTTTTAAGCGTAGTAATTTCTGTTTAAATCAAAGTCATTTAATCTCTCTGATGACAATACATTATTCGCTTCGTTTATCGTGAATTTATTTTCATATAGAGCTTTACCTACAATTACTCCAAAGAGTCCAGAATTTTCAAATTTTACTAACGATAATAAATCAGAAATCGAACCAACACCTCCTGAGGCTATTACTGGAATATCTGTAATTTCGAGTATGCTTTTTATGAATTCTTCATTTGTCCCTTCTAAAGTCCCATCTGTATTTATATCCGTAACAATAAAACTAGCAATTTTAAATGAAGAAAACTCCTTTACTAGATCTGTTGCAAAAATACTAGATTGCTCAAGCCAACCCCTTGTACTAACTTTTCCATCTTTTGCATCTATCCCAACAATTATCCTTCCGGGAAATTTATTTGATAAGTCTTTCACTAGTTCTTTATTTTCTATTGCAGAGGTTCCCATTATAACTTTTTCAATACCATAAGAAAATAATTGTTCTATCCTTTCTTGAGACCTTATTCCCCCACCTATTTGAATGGGTATGTTAACTGTTTTTGCAATATTTTTAATTGATTTATCATTTGTCGGGGATCCAGTTTTTGCCGCATCCAAATCAACTATATGAATATATTTTGCCCCTTCGCTTTCCCAAAATTTAGCTTGCTCATGAGGCTCTTTGGTGAAATCTTTTCTTTTATTAAAGTCTCCTTTAAAAAGCCTTACACACTTACCATTCATTAAATCAATTGCTGGTATTAGGTTCATAGAATCATCCTTTTCATTAATTACTTATTAGTAGTACTATTCAATATGTAATTCTATTTAAGATTACTACTTCAATTAAATATTTTTTGAATATGAAAATTCTTGTAATGGGTGGTACTAGATTTGTTGGCAAGTCTTTGGTTGGTAAGTTATTAAGTAAAAATTATGATATTGATATTTTTACGAGAGGTAATAAAAGTAATCCTGAAAAAACAAATTTAATTAAGGGGGATAGAAATAATTCAGAAGATATCGTCAAACTAAGAAATAAAAAGTATGATGTTGTTTATGATATTTCTGGTCGAGAGTTAGAACAAACTAAACTTCTTATAGAAAATTTAGATAACTCTTTCCAGAGATATATATATGTAAGCTCTGCAGGTGTTTATAAAGATAATTGTGAACTACCCTTATCCGAAGTTGATCCAATTGATCCGGATAGTAGGCACAAAGGAAAGTTTGAGACAGAAAATTGGTTAAAAAACCAAAAAGTTCCTTTTACAAGTTTTAGACCTACTTATATTTATGGACCAGGAAATTATAATAAAATTGAAAATTGGTTTTTTGAAAGGTTGTTTAATAAAAAATCTATACCAATCCCCGGTGACGGGTCTTTAATTACTCAGCTAGGCCATGTTTCTGATCTAACTGATGTAATGATTAGGTGTATAAATTTTGAAAATTCCAAAAATAATATTTACAACTGTTCAGGTGAAAAAGGGGTTACAATAAAGGGTTTAATTTATTTCTGTGCGAATGTTCTTGGATTAAATCAAAATGAGATTTCTATTAGAACATTTGATTATCAAAAATTAGATCCTAAATCTCGAAAGGTATTTCCAATTAGATTAAATCATTATCAGACTGATATCTCTAAGATTAAACGTGATTTAGAGTGGGTGCCAACTTTTGATTTACTTAATGGTTTACAGGATAGTTTTGTGAAAGATTTTAATAATAAAAAGAGTGAGGAGTTTGATGAAAATTCAGATAATATTCTTTTTAATTCTTAAATAACCTAATAAAGTCACAAAAGTCAGGATGAATCCTAACCAATAAAAAATTAAAGCCATATTATTCAATAAGCTAATTTTTAATGGTGTAAAGAAGGTAATTACTGAAATAAAAAAGAAAAATGTTTTATATTTACCTAATATAGATGCTGGTAAGCCGTCTTTTGTAGAGTTCCTCAGGCTAGAGATAATTAATTCTCTAAATAAAATTAATGAAAAAGACCAGAAGGGTATAAAATTATTTTTACAAAGGAAGGTTAAAGGAATTAAATAGAATACTTTATCGCTTAAGGGATCAAGGATAGCTCCTAATCTGGTTTTAAGATTAAATTTCCTTGCAATTAACCCGTCAAAAAAATCAGTTAAACCTCCAATAATAATCAATATAAAGACATAAAAAGGTCTGTTAATTTCTAAAAAAAGTATTAGTGGAAATACAAGGAAAATGCGAGATAACGATAATAAGTTGGGAATATTCAATGCTAAATTTTTAAGATTTTTTCTTAATAACAAATTAGTGTTTGTATATAAAAATATATTACACTCTCGACATGCTTAAATTTTTAGTGAAAATATTAAATGGTTTTTAATGCTAGATTCTAAAATTTAATTTAAAATCTGAATCCTAAAGATTATAAACTCCACTTCTCTTTTTGAATGATGATGTTCTATATTAAAAAATTATTTGTTATGTCTAATGCAGCCTCATAGCCTAAAGCTATCTCCAGAATCTGATTTGATAAATTCAATTAAAGAATATTCTTTATCAAATAATTTATGCGGGTATGTTTCTGGAGTGGTTGGTAATCTTAGAACAGTTTGTATTCAATGCCCAGGAAATCAAGAGATAAATAAATTTGAGGGAAATCTAGAGATAGTTTCTTTAAATGGACATTTTAATAAAGGAGATGTTCATTTACATTTGAGTTTTGCAGATGAGGGATGTAATGTCTTTGGCGGGCACCTTGAGGAGGGATGTATTGTAAAAAAAGGTACTGATATACTATTAATTTCTTATGAACAAAAAATTATTAACATCTCAAGTAATGATTTATTGAAAAATGAATCACGCGTAAAAGCATATATTTTAAAGGATTGTCCTTGGTCTAAAAGAGCAATTAGGTTGCTTAATTCTTTATCTATATCTCATGAAGTTACTTTAATAGACAATGATGATAGCTTTAAAAAAATAATGGCTCAAAGTAGCCATAATACTTTCCCTCAAATATTTTTGGATAATAAATTTTTTGGAGGATATGATGAACTTTCAGAACAAGCAAAATTGGATAACTTAATTTCATTTAAGTAATCTAAAATTTTTAAATACCACGATTAGTAAGCTTTTCAGCAACTAATTCGTCTTCTAACTGCTTTATTAATCTTGATACGAGACTTTGAAATTCTGGTTGACAGCCTTTAAATGCAGCTTTATGTCTTATTGGCTCATTTCTAGTTCTTAAATCAGTAAGCATTAATTGTAATGCGTCAATTTTGGGATTTATTTTCATGGTTTTAATTTATATATTTACATCTTTTAAATCATTTGCATAGCTTTTTTAAAAGATATCTTTTTATTATCATTCGAACTTGTAACTTCTATTAATTTATTTATGGATTCTTTATTTTTTAAAGAATCGATACAACATTGTGCAACTAATCTTCTTGGGATTGATCCATTAATTTGAGTATCTTCCTTTGAATAATTTATATTTTCTGATTTAATATCTTCATTTTCCTTTAATCCTCCAGGTCTAATAATAGTCCATTCGAAATTTGAATTTCGTAGAAAATTTTCACCTAATTTCTTCCAAATAAGAATTAAACCAAATAAGTTTAATGGGTGAAATAATTTACCAGTACAAAGGGAACTAACTAAAATCACTCTCTTAATACCAACTCTTTTGCAACTCTCTAATTGTCTGTATACCCCTAAAGCATCAACCTTTGCAGGACCAGTTAAATCTAATGATGCTCTTGCTCCAGTCGCAATTATCAAAGCATCAATATCTTTTAAAGCTTTATCAAGTTCTCCTTTTTTGTCTAATGAAAGTCTAATTGTTTCTAAACTCTCCAGTCCTGCTGAGACTTTTGAATTCTTTCTTATGATTTGCCTTACTTTATATCCTTTCTTAACTGCCTCTTCGGAAATTCTATAACCTGTTTTCCCCGATGCACCAGTAATTGCTATTTTCATGATTAAAAAACTAATTTAAACATTATATAAATTTCTTAAGGCTTTTTACACATAAATTTCTTTTTTCTTTTGGGATAAAGGGTGCGACATAAATAACATTTTGTTCCATCACAGCCTCTTGCTGTGCAGTATTCTCTCCCATAAAAGATTATTTGCAAATGTAAGGTATTCCAATCATTAACAGGAAATATTTTTTTTAGGTCTTTTTCTGTTTGAACTACGCTATCTCCATTTGATAGACCCCATCTTTGTGCCAACCTGTGTATATGTGTATCTACTGGGAATGAGGGTATTTTAAAAACTTGAGACATTACAACTGATGCTGTTTTATGACCTACGCCTGGAAGAGATTCAAGCTTCTCAAAAGAATCTGGGACCTTACTATTATGCTTCTCAATCAATAATTTAGATAAGTTATAGATGTTCTTTGATTTTTGATTAGATAGACCTAAAAATTTTATGTATTCGTAAATGCCATTAATGCCTAGCTGCATCATCTTTTCAGGATTATCTGCAACCTTAAATAAGCTTTTTGTTAATTCATTAACTTTCTTATCTGTTGATTGAGCACTTAAAACTACGGCGACTAGAAGTGTATATGCATTTGTATGATCAAGGGGTATCGGAGGCGATGGATATAGCTTTTTTAGTTCCTTTCGTATTATTTCTGCTCTTTCAGACTTTCTCATTAAATTTGAAAATTAAATGGTGTATAAAATTATACAAGGGATATTTTAGGTGAATATTTTCTGCTAACTTTATATATTTGAATAAGAAGAACTTAGTGAAAACTGATGCTTTAATAATTGATGATTTGCATCATAAATATGATAAGCGAGAATGTTCAAATTGGATATTAAACGAAATTAACCTGAAAATTGAAAATGGCGAATTATTAGGCTTGCTTGGTCCTTCTGGTTGCGGAAAAACTACTCTTTTAAGATTAATCGCGGGGTTCGAATATCCATCTAGGGGGAGGATTTCTCTAAACAATAAGGAAATTTCAAGTAGGGAAAAAATTCTTAGTCCTGAGAAAAGAAATATTGGTATGGTTTTTCAAGACTATGCACTTTTCCCTCACTTAACTGTTTTGGAAAATGTAATTTTTGGGTTGAAAAACAAAAAAGACAGATCTAGAGTTGATTATTTATTAAATGTTGTTGGTCTTGATAGTTTTGTTGGAAGGTACCCACATGAACTTTCTGGAGGCCAAAAACAAAGACTCGCAATTGCGAGAGCTCTTGCTCCAGGTACAAATTTTATTTTATTAGATGAACCTTTTTGTAGTCTTGATATGCATGTCAAACTAAAATTGAGAAGTGAACTTCCTAATATTCTAAAAGGTTGTAATGCTAGCGGTTTGATGGTTACTCATGATCCGGAAGAAGCTATGTCAATTTGCGATAAAGTCGCCGTAATGAATGATGGGAAAATACATCAAATTGATACACCAATTAACCTTCTAAATAATCCCAAGACCATATTTGTTAGTAGTTTTATTTTAGGCAATAACATTATTAATCTCAAAAAAAATGGTAATTCATATATTTCTTGTTTAGGTGAAATAAATTGTTCAGAGTATTTGAAAAATACAAGTATCAAAAGTATGTCAATTTCTCCTAAATTTATTTCAATTAAAAGATCAGAATCTGGTGATGCGGTTGTTCTATCTAAAGAATTTCTTGGAGAATTTCTTATCTATAAAGTATCTATTAATGGAAATATATTAAGGGTTAGAACTGATATTAATAATCTCCTTAATAATGGTGATAAATGTTCTCTTTCTATCAATAAAAAAAGTTATTATTTTTTATATCCTGGAGCATATAAGGTAAATATATAGACTTTTTTATAGGCAATTACACTTGCCCCCCTTCCAATTAGAGCATTTTTTCTTTTTACATTTCTTTTTTTTACTTTTATATATTTTATTAATTAATAGCAGTTCAGAAAAACTGTACTGTAAATTCATTTATGGTATTGAGATTGATTTTCATTATCATATTATTTAATTTAATTTAAGGGATTAATTAATTACTAATTTATACAAAATGTTGTATTATTTAATTAGTTTTAAATTGAGCAATGAACGAAAATAATCTAAAGTTAAAGAAATTAATTAATTTTGGTCCATCTGGAAGAGCTGTCGCACAACCAATTGACAAAAGTTTATTGGATAATATCTTTGAACATTTAACAATGGAAAGATATGCCAATGTTCAATATTTTTCTATATACCTCTGGTTTCAAGAACGTGATTTAAATGGATTTGCTTCTCATTTTCTAAGTGAATCAAAAGGTGAAATGGAACATGCTCAGAAATTTGCAGATTACCTAATCGCAAGAGGACAAAGTGTAAAGTTAGAAGAAATTCCTGCACCAGTTCAAGCATGGGATTCAATAGAGGATCTAATTTCTTATTCTTTCAACATGGAGGCTGATTTAACTTCATCTCTGCAACAACTTTATTCTATTTCAGAAAGAATTTCAGATACAAGAACCAACGTATTTTTAGATCCAATCATTGAGGCTCAAACAAAATCAGAAGATGAATTTGCAAACATACTTGGTAAAGTAAAGTTTGCTTCTAATCAACCTTCTGCAATCTTATTGATAGATAGTGATTTAAAGAAAAAATAGATTACTTTCAAATTTATTTTCATTTAATGTTCTTTTTGTTATTTCAATAAGTAAATTAGAATAATTAATTTTCTCATTATTATTATTTTTATTTAAGATCTCAGCTATTTTATAAATCTCTTTAACTCTTTTAAAAATATTTTTGTTTTCAGAAAATAACCTTCCCTTCAATGCTTTATTTCTTGTAGTTTTATAGGATCGCTTGATATTTCTGAGTCTATTCGTTAAAACATCAACTTCCATTAACAAGTTGTTAGTAAGTGATTGTGATTCCTTCATAAATTTTATAGGGGTGATGTTTCAATAAAAGAAGGAGCAACACTGACTGTTTGGGTTCCAATAGGAGCTATTAATAACTCAGATGATCTTAATTTAGAAATTAATCTTGTTGATGTTACTCGTGTAGAACCGATTAATTCACCAATCCTTTCATGAGTTAACCTAAAAGGTAATTCACACCATTGACCACATCTTCTACCTAAACGATTTACTAGTATTGAAAACAACGCTTTTAATCTCTGTTCTGCATTTCCTAAGTGTCTAATCCTAAGGAGTTGCAAAGTCCATTCATTTACTGCATCGAAACCAATATTCTCATCAATATTTACATTGCTGTGAAATGACAAATCTGTAAGTGCTTCAACACAGACACCTTCACTACATAAAAGGTCCGTTCTTAATTGATCTCCTGATTGTAAAAATGCAAGTGTCATGCCTTCAGTTTCTTCACAAGGACAATAAACTCTTGCAATTCCACTTTCAACTTTTAAGCATGTCCCTTTTGGTCTTGACGAAGGATCTATTAATACCGATTGTCCAGTTATTATCCTTACTGATTTTGACGGAGATTCTCCATAACTATTGAAATTCATTAATTAAAGTATGATAATGAGAATTATTATCAATTATGCACTAATAAATTGTTTATTGCAATAGATTCTCATTATCATCACATTTCTGATGTTTTTCTTTACATAGTATTTATGAATATAATCTAGATAGAATTACAAATAATTTATTTTAGATGAGCGTAAATAGAGTTTGTTTTAATTGTGGAAGTTCTTCATTCGTCTCAGATCGATCTTTGGGGGGTAAGATTGTTTGCTCTAAATGTGGATCTTCTTCATTTAAAAATAAATCCTCTTCATTTTTAAAAAGTAAAAAATTAGTATTTCTTGCTATTGCGATAGTTGTTTTCATAATTATTATTTAGATAATCTGTTTATATTCCAAATTCCATTATTATTAGTTACCTCTACTTCAACACCATATAACTTATAAAGATTTTCATTATTTATAACTTTATTTTGATCTCCATCAGCGATTATCTTGCCATCTTTTAGCATTATGACCCGGTCATAAATTTTTGTAATCGTTGAAATATCATGAGTGACGCATAAAATCTTGGTATTTAATTTTGATAATTCATTAACCTTATCAACTACAAAAAACTTTGATTTATAATCTAAATTTGCAATTGGTTCATCTAGGATTAAAATCTCTGGTTTTTTGATTAATGCCCTAGCAATGATAGATATTTGTTTTTCTCCATCTGATAAATAGGAAAATTTCTTTTTAGATAAATTAGATATATTCATTTTCTTTATGATTTTTTCCACCTTATAAGAATCTCTTTCAGATTTATTTTGTACGTAACAATATCTTCCATATAGTCCACTTAAAATTAAATCAAAAACTTGTAAATCTGGATTTATTCTATTTTTTATATCATTATTTACGGTATTTATTTTTTTTCTTAGTTCCCATAAGTTTATAAGTTCTTTATCAAATATCTTAAGTTTAGATTCATTAGCTACTACTGGATATATGTTTCTATTAATTATTTCAATTAAGGATGATTTCCCTGAACCATTTGGACCAATTAATATTACATTCTCTGAATAGGCTATCTTTAAATTTAAATCTTTAATTACTCTAAAGCCATTTTTAAAACAATTTATATTTTTTGCATCAAACCAAAATTTATTAAACACTAAAACTTATTACTCCAAAATATAATCAATTGAATTGAGCTTAAAATAAATATAAAAAGATAAAGCCAATTCAACCATGAAGGTCTATTTACTTTCTTCATAAATTATATTATTAACATAAAAAATATAAGCGGAGCAGCAAATCGTACAATTGTTTTTCTTATAATATTTATATTATTTGCAATTTCTAACTTCTTTATCTCAGGAGGATATTTCAATATCACTTTGTCGTATACATCAAGATTTTGGGTTTTTATATTATTTTTCCATGGTTCATCTTTATCTTCAGACTTTTTATACCATTTCCAAAAATAATTTATTATTCTATCCTCTCCTAATAATTTTATTTCATCCTTACTTATAAATCCCATATTATGATTATATGTTTGTGTTTTTAAAATCATATAATCCTCATCAAATATCTTATAAAAAATCTTTCTTTGAGTCTCTTTAAACAACATGAGGTTATTGAGTAGTTTATTTTTTAAAAATTTCCTGTAATGTCTCACAATTACTCTTGCTTTGTTATTTCCTAGTGGAATATGATCTAAAACTTGTAAATATCTAGCTGCAGAGGGATTACCTTTATAAATTAATATCCTTCCTGGTGGTATGTATTTTATGCGGATAAATTCTTTTGTAGGTTCATTCTTGTAGTAATAAATACTTTCAATGAATTTAGGAGTAACATTAATCTTCTGGTTAAAACTAACTAGAACATTTTTATTAACATCTTTATCAGGTATTGTATCTCCATGAACCCAAAAAAGATGAAGGATATCTAAGTGATTTTCAATTATCCTTGACCAATCACACTTAAAGTCAACTAATACCTCTTCAAATACATAATCATTATGTATAAAACCATTCTCATATAATTCGTAGTTACCTATTGGTGCATCTTCACTTATATTGTTTAAATCTGTGTCAGATTTTTTAGAAAAATGTACAAAAATATATCCATTCTTTTCTAAAGCTTTGTATTGAGATAAGTGAATTCTTTTGGCGTAGTTATCGTAGTTATTATCTACAATATGTCTGCATGTTATTCTATCGAGATTTTGGCAACTTCCACCAGATGAGAATTTAGCTCCATGATATGGACAGGTTAATACTCCATCTGATAACGTTCCTTCAAAAAAAGAGGCTCCCCTATGAGGACAAATGTTTTTTATACACCTAATGTTTTCATTCTCATCTCTATAAAGAACAAGAGGCTCATCATAGAGTAAAAAATAATATAGCTTATTTTTTTTTAGTTCTTTAGAAGTACAAATAGCATACCAACCAAATAAACCTATTTTTAATTCATTTTGATTTTCTCTAATATCAAACGAGTCAATTTTTACTACTGTTCCTTTTTTAAATGGCTTAAGAACGGTATTTAAGTCTTTTGATTTAAAAAAATTAATTTGTCTGTTTTCCATAAATTAATTTCTTTTTTAATTGACTGTTTATCTTTCGGAACTATAACCCAAGTAAATAATCAAATTCTTATAAAAATAAAATTCTCTATTATTTGTAGCAATAATTATGTAGTTCTTGAAAAATATTGAGTCCCTATTGTATTTATGTATCTTTATTTCATGTTTTTTGTATCTTTTGTGATTCTTTTAAATTTTTTATGTAATCAATAGCATCATCAATATTTTTGTGGAAATTGCATTGGCCTAAATAACAACCTATAAATCTTAAGAATTTTCTCTTGCCACCACTAATTTCATATCTATGAATTGTGCCGCCATCTATAGGAGCATAAATAAGTTCAGGTAATGCCATATTAATTTTGTATTTAATACTTAATTAGACAATAATTCATGTTCATATACATTTCCATAGCTCAATCCATATATTTAATAATTAATTTACTTATTTTTGGATAATTATTTATTGAATTACCAAGTATTATTTGTTATCAATAATTAAAATTGATTTTTAGTTATGCCAAAAGCATTTAGGCGTTTTTTAAAAAAACTACCAAAAAAAATTCAAACTGTAAAATATTCGATTAGAGAGTTTTTATCTTCCAAAATATAAATAGCTGTTGTGGGTAAAAAATTTTTAAATTTTTATATTTTTAATAAAATATTGTCGGCAGAGTAAAATTCTAAACTATATTAAATTTGCAATTTATGAAATATTATGATCAAAAGAGTTTTTACAATATTCACTTTAACTTTGATATTTCTTATAAGTAGTCCGGTTTACTCATCAGATACTTCTTCTAAAACTCTTGAAAAGTATACAAAAAAGATTTCTAATAAGTTTACTAGAACTTACTGCAACACCTCCAAATTCGGTATTTCTTATGAAGGAGCTTTAGCATTCGCTATTGGAGAGACTAATAAGGAATTTAAAAATAATAAACTCAATAAGTTGATAGATTATTCTTTTCTAAAAAATTCAATAGTTGATGATTTAGAAAATAATTGCCAAGTTTATGATTTTGCTATTAGTAATTTAGAGAATTTAAAATTTAACTAGAAAAATGTAAATTGTTAAAGTCTTATTTTTTACCTATCCAATCATTGGGTTTTTCCATCATCCATTCGAAAACCCCCTTAGCATCAAGGTTTTTAGATGCATAAACAAATAAAATTGGAAATATTAAAATTACTGCGCAAATAACTGCTAATTCTATTTTACCGATCCCCATCTCAGTTACTGTTAAGGCAAAATAATTAATCATTATCTTTATTGAATTAAAATTTGTATCTACATAATTTACAAAAAATTTTAAATCTTTCACTTCTTTATAGAAAATCTTAATTGTTTATAGCGAAATATATTTGTATAAAGTACCTATTTTATTGATTCAGACTTTTTAATAATTTTAATAATATACTTCTGTTTGATGGTTATGAATCATGAAATTATTACTTTCACACTTATTTTTGCAATATTGATTGGATCTATATTTTTTACAGTTTTAAAAAAAAGAAAAAGATCAGCTAAAAGTATCTATAAATTAATAGATGATTTAGAAAAAAAATACATCTATTAATTTTATTTTAGGAATAAAGATTAATCAAATTCTATACCTACTTCTTCTTTTAAGTCTCTCTCCAAATCTGGGAGATGAGGTTCAACCCAATGATCTTTGTTATCAATACCAGCTGCATTTACATAATTCATGATATGCTGATCAACTTGCTTATAAAGATCATGCAAATTTAAATCCATACGAATATCATGTGCAATTTCAGAGACTTGCTTTTCCGTTAGACAATGATCAGGATGAAGTAAATCACAACATGGGATTCTCTTTTCAATCAATTCATTTAGATTGATTTTTATTTCGTAATCTTGATGGACAGTCATTGATGTTATATCTATAAGTATATTTTAATTATGTTTTAGCTTTTGTATATCTTTAGTCAAGAAACAAAGTTCTTTAGTCTTAATGCTGTAATTTTAAATAAATAGATCTTCCAAATCTTTATACAAATCATCATTCTCTTTTTGGTTTTCATTAAGGGTATTGTGATCTAGTGATAGCTCTGTTTTTGAGGTGTAAAAAAGATATCCTAGGGCTCCTAGAAGTAAGGTTGTTGGTAAAATCATTAGCATTTAATTGACTTATAATGAATATAGTGCAACACTTATGAGAGTCAAGTGCTGAACTTTAATTTATTTTTAAATGCCTACCAGGAAAAAGAGAGTTGGATTTATTCCAAGAGAAGAGGTTATGAAAATAATTGAAAAATTAAGCATAGAAAATAATTTAAGTAACTCAAAAATAATAAGTATCTTAGTTGAAGAAGCTTTATTTGAGAGGGGTATATTCAATAAAAAAAATGGTAAAGCAACTCAGTCATATATAAAGATTAAGGAAAATTCAGATGACATGTCTGAAGGACATATTGATTTGCATACTTATAAAAAATTCTTATCATTCCTAAAATTTCAGGAAATGATGGAAGAGTATAACAAGTAATTAGTGTTGCTAAGTGCTTCACTGTGCGATAAATTTTATTTGTATTGATCCTAGGGGGATTTACTTATCAGAAATTATTTATTACCTTTTCAAAATCCTAAATTCAATTAACCATAAAATATTTATTCCTATGAATTCATCTCTACCATTTTTATCCGTAAATCTAATTCCTCCAGAAAAGTTATATTGTAATTTTAGTTATTGGAGTACTTTGTTCTCTCAGGATATGCAAATTTTATGGGATAGAGCACATGGTTTACCTTTAGAAAAACTCCCAAAAGGAGTTTCTGATATGATTTTTCCATATTTATTGCTTGCACTTTCAGACTATAAGACTTCTCAACTAAATAAAATGGATGGAATAGGATTAGACAATCTATTAAGCCTTTGGTTTGATAAGTACTTATTAAATAAAAATGGTTACTTCGAGCTAATTAAAAAATAATTTTAAAAATTAGCTCTTGTAATATTAAAATTGATTGGTAACAAAAAATTATCGAGTCTGAAAACTTTTTAGGTGATGCTTTTCTGATTGGCACATCATATAGTTTTACTATAAATAAATTAAATGATTTGGTGATGATTTCTCATGATTTATTTTTTGCAAATATGTGAAATGTCGTTACGACAATGCTAACAAAGAGAGATATAAAATTAAAAAAAAATAAGATTAATAAAATTTAATTCAAAGATCTTGAGCTAGATATTGAATCTATTATTTTGCGCGTTTATATTTAATATTTAAATTTTTAGTAATTACTAAATAATTCAACAAAATTGAAAAATTAATGTTCAAATTTGGTTGACTTTTATTGATAATGAGATGATAATGACAAAAATTTATTATTAATTGTGAGTCCTCTTTCAGAAACTTTTGATTATTTTATCGATGATCTACTTTCATCCGATGTTAATTTATTGAAAGGGGAACTAGATTTTCTTCTTATTCAACATTTATTTAATTCTATTGATTTGAAGCTTATAATTAAAACTGAAATTGAAGATAACGAATCTTTAGCGGCTTGATAATTTATGAAATTTCTCTATGAAAAAATTTGGGTTCCTGTTTTTGGTTACATTTTATCAAAATTTGTTTTTTTAATAGAAGGGAAAAAGCAAGATACCAAAAAAAAATAGAATAATTACCTTTTATCTTTATAAAGTATTTTTAAATACATAATTCAAGTAAATATATTTTGATAACAACAAAAGATGTACTTTAAATTGATGAACATATGCATGGTTGAGATATAAAACAATTGCTTTTTAGCAAATTAAAATGAACAAAAAAAATATTTTAAAGCCATATACAGTCCATTACCGTGATTTTCAAAATATACGATTAGAAAATTGTTTTTACGCTTTTGACGCTTACGAGGCTAGAACATTAGCGATGGAATTTAATAAGTATATAAATGAGCATCCTAATAGTATAGACCTAATAAGATGCGAAAAATGAATATAAGTATTTAGTAATCTATAATTATTTATTTAAACACTTAAGAACTTATCTATAACTGCTTGACTCAACTCACTAGTATTTCCGCTAGCAACAATACCTCCACGTTGCATCGCATAATATCTATTGGCTTGTCTTACAAAATGCAAGTGTTGTTCAACCAATAAAACCCCGATTCCTGTATTTCTAATTATCTGATTGATTGCATTTTCAATGTCTAATACTATATTTGGCTGAATACCTTCTGTTGGTTCGTCAAGTAATAGAAGTTGAGGTTTGCCCAGTAATGCTCTTGCTATAGCAAGTTGCTGTTGTTGTCCTCCACTAAGATCTCCTCCTTTCCTTTGCAGAAAATCTTTTAGGATTGGGAAAAGATCATAAATAAATGTATCTATTTTCTTGTTCTTAGATAATCCGCCAGGTAGAGACTCCATTCCTAACATAAGATTCTCTTCAACTGATAGATATGGAATGATTTCTCTCCCTTGAGGAACGTAAGCCATTCCTTTTCTAGCCCTCTGATGAGGTGCTTTTCTATTGATGTTTTCGCCAATAAAATAAATATCGCCTTTTTTTTGTTTTAACAAACCAATAAGTGATTTCAATAAAGTTGTTTTGCCAACTCCATTTCTCCCAATTAAACAAACCATTTCTCCTGATTTAACATTTAAATCTACATCTCTGAGAATATGACTCTCGCCATAATAAGTATTTAACGATTTAATTTCGAGTAAATTTTCCATAATTAATCCTCAGGCCTTCCTAAATAAACATCAATAACTTTTTTGTTTTTTTGTATGGTTTCCATTGTTCCCTCACATAATACTGTGCCCTGATTTAATACTGAAACGTTACTATCAAGTCTTCTTATAAATTCCATATCGTGATCTATTACAACTACAGTATTTTCTCCAGCTAAAGATTTTAATAAATCAGCGGTAAGATCAGTCTCTTCATCAGTTAAGCCGGCAACCGGTTCATCAACAAGCATTAAGTCTGGTTTCTGTCCTACTAACATGGCTATCTCGAGCCATTGTTTTTGTCCATGAGACAAAGAACCTGCTTTTGAATCAACTTTTTGAGATAGATTAACAATTTTCATAAGACGTTCAATCTCATTAAGTTGCCCCTCTTTAATATTTTTATTAATGAGGTTTAAGGGACTTTTAGGAGTTGTTACTGATATCTCGAGATTTTCTTTAACTGTTAGATTTTCAAAGATTCTTGGACTTTGAAATTTTCTTCCTACTCCAAGTCTGGCTATTTTATGCTCCTTTCTTCCTACTAATGATTTTCCTTTAAAAATTACTTCGCCTTTTGTAGGCTTAACCTTTCCAGTTATTACATCAAGGAATGTTGTCTTGCCGGCTCCATTGGGTCCTATTACAGCTCTTAATTCTCCTTTTTTTAAATTTAAATTAAGTTTGTTAAGAGCTAAAAAACCTTCAAAACTCACAGTAATATCAATTAAATTAAGTAGATCTCTATTATTCATTATTCCCATCCCTAGTATTAATTTCTAGGCTTGGATAAGTTTCAATCTTCCTTTTTAGACCAAATCTTTGAAGAAGATTCCTAGGACCATCTCCTTGAATCCATCCTAAAACTCCTTCTGGCAGAGCGGTTACAACTAAGATAAATAACCCTCCTTGAATAAACATCCAGCTAGCAGGTAAAGCTTCACTCACAAGACTTTTTGCATAGTTAATAAAAACTGCTCCCAATATCGCTCCCAATAAGGTTCCTCTCCCTCCAACTGCAACCCATATAACCATTTCGATAGAAAAGGGAACAGTCATAAATTGAGGAGATACTATCCCAGACTGAACAGTATACAAAGCTCCAGAAATTCCAGCTAGACCTCCCGCAATAGAAAATATTATCGTCTTAAATATGACTGGATTGTATCCTGTAAATCTAACTCTTGGTTCATCATCTCGTATTCCTATAAGAATGTTCCCAAATCTTCCTTTAACTACCCACTTTGCGAAAAACCATGCTGCAATAACTAAAAATGCTGTTACCCAAAAAAACATTCTTTGCATGGACTCAGAACCTACCATCTGACCAAATAATTGTGTTACATCTGTTTTTAATCCATTTGTTCCGTTAATAAGTTTTTGTTGCCCATTAAAGAAATTAAAGAATACAAGAAGAGAAGCTTGAGTAAGTATGGAAAAATAAACCCCTTTGATTCTATTCCTGAAAACAAGAAATCCAAGCATTCCTGCGACTAATGCAGGTATAACCCAGATTGCAAATAAACTAAATATTGGGGATCTAAATGGCTCCCAGAAGAAAGGTAAATTATCAACTCCATAAAGTCCAAAGAATTCTGGAATATTGTTTGGGAATTCAGAAGAGCTTGTTATTTGTAAATACATTGCTGCACAGTAACCACCAAGGGCAAAAAATATACCTTGTCCTAAGCTAAGTAGGCCAGTAAAACCCCAAATAAGATCTACTCCAAGAGCAACTATTGCTAGGGATAAATATCTACCGAGAAGATTTAGTCTGAATACAGGAAGTATTGTTGGCGCTGCTATGACGAATGCGATAATTAAAACCCATACAATAAAAGTTGTTTTTTTGCTTAGCTTTAAATTTTTAAATTCCATTAACTTTCCACCATCCTCCCTTTTTGAGGAAATAAACCTGTAGGTTTAAATTGTAAAAATATAACTATTAATGCAAATATCATTACCCTTGCCATACTTGTCGTTGCGAAAAAGTTGATTGTGTTTGAAAGAGGTAAAGGCATATTTGGCCAAATAGATAAAAGTCGACCAGCACCAATTAAATCAGTCATAATTCCTATTCCAAAGGAAGCAAATACTGTTCCTAATAAATTTCCTACTCCTCCAAGAACTACAACCATAAAGCATCCCACTATATAGTTACCTCCAACATTTGGTCCAACAGATCCTAGTAGTGATACTGCAACCCCTGCTACTCCTGCCAACCCAGAACCAATTCCAAAAGTAAGGACGTCAACTTTTTCTGTTGAAATACCAAGACAATCACTCATTTCTCTATTTTGAGTTACAGCTCTTATTCGCATTCCCCATGCACTTTGATTAAGAAATAATGTTATCGCTATTACAGAAATAAGTGTAATTATAATTATCATTAATCTTGTCTTTGGGAAGGCCGTTCCAAGAATTTCAACCTGACCTCTCATCCATGCTGGAGCTGTTACATCAACATTTCTAGCGCTTGCTCTACTAAGTTTACTTACCGAAGATGAAATCAAGTTACCAGTTAGAACTCCAGTTAAAGCAGCAAATATCCAAGAACTAAATTTGAAATATTTGAAATTGATTGATTCTCTTATTTTCAAAGGAAATGTTGCTGGTAAAAATAAACCAATTATTAGACTTATAACCAAACCCGTACCATAGGCTAAAGGCACACTTCTAACGAATTGTTGAAGGATTAAGCTTACTCCCCATGTTGCTAGTAAAGTTTCTAGAGGACTTCCATATAATTTTCTGATCACTGTTTTTTCTAAAAGTATTCCAACTACTCCGCTTACAATAAATGCTAGAAAGATTGAAACTATAACGTATGCGTTATAGTAGGGTTTTAATAATGGGACTTTGAAAATTAGTTGGGTTACATATGTAGTGTAGGCTCCAAGCATCATTAATTCACCATGAGCAAGGTTAATTACACCCATCAAACCAAATACAATAGCTAATCCTAATGCAGCTACAAGTAAAACTGATCCAATTGCCACACCGTTAAATAGACTATCAAGAAACAATTCCAATTTAAAAGAAAAATATTATGGTGGATATAAGAAGAGGAGGCATAAAGCCTCCTCTTGATTTTTTAAGACTAAGCATTGAAATTAAAGCTTATATCTTTCTCCTTTAGATGGGTCTGTCCAGTCACATGCATATCCTTTTGAACTTGGCTCAAATTGGTTCCATGCTTGTGGGTATACAACTCCATCAGTTTCTTCAAGAATCTCGAATCCACCTTCTGGCTTAATTAAACCAATTCTTACTGTTTGAGCAAGGTGATGGTTAGGCATAACTTCAACTGGTCCTTGAGGAGCGTCAAATTTTTGACCTACAAGAGCTTTCCTTACAGCACTGTTCTCAAATGTACCAGCATCCTCTACGGCTTGTTTCCATAAATAAACCATATTGTATGCAGACTCTTGGGGATCAGCAACTACTCTGTCGCTTCCATATAGAGCTTTGAAATCAGCTGCAAATTTCTTGGATTCAGGAGTATCAATAGACATCATGTAGTTCCAAGCTCCATAGTGGCCCTCTAAAAATTCAGGTCCAATAGTGCTTATTTCTTCCTCTGCAATGGAATAGTTCATAACATAATATCCATTACTTGGAGTAATTCCCGCATCCTGAATTTGCTTAAAGAATGCAACATTTTGGTCACCATTGAGTGTGTTGATAATTACTCCACCGCCAGTTGGTGCTAAGGCTTTCTTGATCTTAGAAATGATAGGAGCAACTTCAGTATTTCCTAAAGGTAAATAGTCTTCACCTACAACTGTTCCACCAAGAGATTTAAGTTGTTCTTTGGTAATTGTATTTGATGTTCTTGGGAAAACGTAGTCTGAACCAACTAAGAAAAATGGTTTTCCAGCTGCAGGAGACCTTTTGAACATGAAGTCAGTTGCTGGTTCTGATTGTTGGTTTGGTGAAGCACCAGTATAGAAAATGTTGTTTGAACATTCCTGTGCTTCATATTGAATGGGATAGTAAAGGAATGCATCTTTTGATTCATAAACAGGTAGCATTGCCTTTCTACTAGCAGAAGTCCATCCACCAAAGACTACGGGTACACCATCTTGATCGATTAACTTTTTAGATTTCTCAGCAAATGTTGGCCAATCAGAAGCTCCATCCTCCACAATGTATTCAATTTTGTAGCTTTTGCCGTCTACAGTTACACCGCCAGCAGCGTTGATTTCTGCGATAGCCATTTTTTCAGTATCAACAAGAGTTGATTCAGATATAGCCATTGTTCCTGAAAGGGAATGTAAAATACCAACAGTCACAGTGTCATCGAAACTTCCGGAAGTGCTTGAACCTCCTCCACATGAAGTTGCAGTAACGGCTAGAGAGGCAGTAGCTAAACCAGCCAAAATACGCCTTGAAATTCTCATGAATTCTTTTAAATTAGGTAATTGACCCTCATTAGGGGGATAAATTAAAAGTTATTAACGAGTGAGATTTAGTTTTGTAGCAATAGTAACATTTTGTTGAATCCAAGATAAAAACTTTGGGTATTTTAGTGAATTTAAAAATTTGGTATTTGATCTTCTAAAAATTGAATTATTTCTTCAACTCCAAAGCCCCTACTCAGGTTGGTAAAAAGCCAAGGTTTTCCTTTTCTCATAAATTCCGTATCGCTTTTCATAATATTTAAATTTGCACCAACCATATCTGCTAAGTCAATTTTGTTTATTAATAATAAATCTGACCTTGTTATCCCTGGCCCTCCTTTTCTAGGAATTTTGTCTCCCGCAGATACATCAATCACATATATTGATAAATCTACAAGTTCTGGACTAAAACTAGATGCTAAATTATCACCTCCACTTTCTACAAATACAAAATCTAGGGGTTTATATTTATTTTCTAAATCTAAAACTGCATTTTTATTTAAGGAACAATCCTCTCTTATCGCTGTATGAGGACAACCTCCTGTTTCTACACCAATAATTCTTCCTTCCTCTAAAACTTTTTTATTTATAAGAAATTTAGCATCTTCTTTTGTGTAGATATCATTGGTAACAACTGCTATCTCATAGTTTTTTTTCAGACTTAAGCATAGATTCTCCACTAATGCAGTTTTCCCTGAACCCACAGGCCCAGCAATCCCTACTCTCAATTTACTGCTCATAAATTAATTTCTAAAAAGTTTTGTATAAAGGTCATTATGATTTTGTTGCGCCATAGCTAAACCTACATTGCCAAAATAGATGTCATCAATATCTTTGTCTATAATTTCTTTAGAAACTTGTGAAATTATTGCTAATAAATCTCTCTGAATTAATTGGGCTTTTGTTGAACCAATAGGAATAATCCTTAATGCTGCACTAAGTTGGTTTGCGCTCCACGAGTAGAAAAAATTTTCAACCATTTCTAACTTTGCAATTTCAAAACAATAACAAGCCCAACTCCATGCCAATGGCCAGGAGCTTTTTTTATTATTTTCATATTGATATTCAAATCCAAATTCTTTGGTTAAATCAAATAAAGATCGTGCCATTTGATATTGTTGTTCTCTCATTTCGAAAGAGTCCTTAGATGAGAGAATCCACTTATCCAAACTTAATAGCTTCTGCAAATTATTTTTTAAATTCTTGCCGTCGTTTATCTCATTGAAAATATCAAAAAAATCTATTAAGAGTCTTGCATCTAGTTTAATCTGGCCAATTTTTAGTTCACTAATGATTAATTCTTTTACCGAATTTGAGTCTTTTAAATTTTTATTATGAAGAAAACTCTCCATTCCCTCCGAATAACAAAATCCTCCCACTGGTAAGTTAGGGCTTATTAATAAATACTTTAATAAGTGACTTTTATTCATGCTTATGTGCACCTCTTTGAGGAAAAAACTTTTTATGGGTATTCATGATATCAACATTGAAACTTTTAAGCATATTTTCAATAACATAATCACTTTTTGTGAGAAGAATGTTTTCTTGAATTTCTACTTCCACGTGCCTATTTCCTAGATGATAAGCAGTTTTAATAAGTTCAATTTTAGAATTTGAACTTATTTCAATTAAATTTTCTGTTTTAGCAATTATTTCGACATAAAAATTGGACTCATTAGTTGCAAGAATATCTCCATCATTTATTTTGCCCTCTCTAGGTAGTTGTAAAATTATTTCTTGATCACAATCAGTTAATCTTTTACCACGTAAGATTTTTCTTTCATCTGAACTTAGGGTAAGTTTTAAAAATGATCCGAGTCGAGGTTTTTCTTTAATCCAATCAGTTACAACTATTTGTTTATTTATTCTCATAATCAAAATTTTTGGTTACTTTGATTTAATAATTAAAGAAAACAATTTATGATTAAAACTTCTTGGGAAGGTAATTGTTTCTTAAATTTTTTCAATAATAAAGCAAGTTTAGGAAATGTTGATAAAACAATCTTTAAATCTAAATCAACTTCTCCTTACAAGTTATTAAAGTCTACTCATGACGAGGAGGGCAGATGCATTTTACCTGTTCTTCATACTGCAGGTGGATTGGTTGGAGGCGATTTACTTGAGTTTGAGGTAATTCTTGAAAAAAACTCTAAGGTATTGTTGACTACTTCTTCCGCTCAGAAAGTATATGGATCGGTTGGGATATCTAAAATTAATCCAAAAGGAACTTTTTCAAAGCAAAAAAATCTCATAAAGATTTGTGATAATTCTCATTTGGAATATCTCCCCCAAGAAACAATTATCTTTGCAAACGGTTTATATGAGCAAAAATTTAAAGTATCTATTTCAGAAACTTCAAGTTTTTTATATACAGACTTAATAAGACTTGGAAGATCTTCTTCCGGAGAATCTATTGAGAGTGGAGTTTTTAGGTCTAAATTAGAAATTATGAGAAATAAAGATTTCTATGATGATTGGGAATATGTTGATCAAATTGAATTATCTAGAGCAAGTTATGTGGCCAAGTCTGGTATGGATTACAGGCCTGTTTTTGGATCCTTAATTTGGATTTGCGAAAAAGATTTTTCCAAGTCAAAAATAAATAATCTTGTGGAAAATATAAAAAAGATTTTCAATGAAACTGATAATAATTTATCTATTGGATTACTTGAAAATGGAATCTCTGTTAGATTCCTAGGGAGTTCTTCTCAAGAGGCTAGAAAATGTTTTTTTTGTATTTGGAAACAAATTAGGTCTGTTTGTGGATTTTGTGAGCCAAAATATCAAGGTGTATGGCCATTACAAGATTCTATGAATTATTAATTATGTTCAGAAAGAACCTTTTTTTGGAATTTATAGATTAATTTTTTATTATGCATCTTTCCCCTCAAGAAAAGGATAAATTATTGATTTTTTCTGCTGCGCTCTTAGCTGAAAGAAGGCTTAGTCGAGGACTTAAGCTTAATTATCCTGAAACAATTGCTTTTTTGAGTTTTCAAGTTCTTGAAGGGGCTCGAGATGGAAAAAGTGTGAGTCAATTAATGTCAGAGGGAACTTCTTGGCTTTCAAAATCACAAGTTATGGAGGGCATTCCTGAAATGGTTGATGAAGTCCAAATAGAAGCAGTTTTCCCTGATGGTACAAAGTTAGTTACTATCCACAATCCGATTAACTAATTATGAGTAATTTAATTCCTGGCGAAATAATTTCTGAACAAGGTGAAATCGAATTAAATCTTGGTAAGGAAGTTAAAACATTAAAAGTTTCTAATTCTGGAGATAGACCTGTACAAATAGGATCTCACTATCATTTTTTTGAAGCTAATAAGGCTTTAATTTTTGATAGAGAATTAACACTTGGTATGCGTCTTGACATTCCTGCAGGAACAGCAATTAGATTTGAACCTGGAGATACAACTGATGTCAAATTAGTTCCATATGGAGGTTTAAGAATTGCAAATGGTTTTAATTCATTGGTTAACGGTTCTTTAGATACTTAAAATTATGTCCTACAAAATTGATAGAAAAACTTATGCGCAAACTTACGGGCCCACCGCCGGAGATAAACTAAGGCTTGCTGATACCGAACTTTTTATAGAAGTTGAAAAGGATTTAACTACATACGGAGATGAAGTTAAATTTGGTGGTGGTAAAGTTATTCGAGATGGGATGGGACAGTCTCAAGTAAGAAGAGCTGATGGAGCTGTTGATACTGTGGTAACAAATGCTTTGATCGTAGATTGGTGGGGAATAATTAAGGCTGATGTGGGTATAAAAGATGGAATGATTTTTGAAATTGGTAAGGCTGGTAATCCTGACATCCAAGATAATGTAAATATTGTTATTGGTGCATCAACAGAAGTAATAGCTGGAGAAGGCCATATTCTTACTGCAGGCTCAATAGATACCCACATTCACTTTATCTGTCCCCAACAAATTGAGACAGCACTAGCCTCAGGAATTACAACCATGTTAGGAGGTGGAACTGGACCTGCAACTGGCACAAATGCCACGACTTGTACTCCGGGTTCTTTTCATATTTCAAGAATGCTTCAATCTGCAGAAGCATTTCCTATGAATTTAGGTTTTTTTGGAAAAGGAAACTCAACAAACGAGATTAATCTTATTGATCAGGTTGAAGCTGGTGCATGCGGATTGAAACTTCATGAGGATTGGGGAACGACTCCCTCTACAATAAATTCTTGTCTTAATGTTGCAGATAAGTTTGACGTTCAAGTATGTATTCATACTGATACTTTGAATGAGGCAGGCTTTGTTGAAGATACCATCAACGCTATTGCAGGAAGAACTATTCATACTTTTCATACCGAAGGAGCAGGTGGAGGCCATGCTCCGGACATCATAAAAATTTGTGGAGAAAAAAATGTTCTTCCAAGTAGTACTAATCCAACAAGACCCTATACGAAGAACACATTAGAAGAACATCTTGACATGTTAATGGTTTGTCATCATTTAGATTCTAAAATCCCAGAAGATATTGCATTTGCTGAGTCAAGGATCAGGAGAGAGACTATTGCAGCTGAGGATATCTTGCATGATATAGGTGCCTTTTCAATTATTGCTAGTGATTCTCAAGCTATGGGAAGAGTTGGTGAAGTAATTACAAGAACTTTTCAAACAGCTCATAAAATGAAAGTCCAAAGGGGACCTCTATCGCAGGATTCTGATAGAAACGATAATTATAGAGTAAAGAGATATATTTCTAAAGTTACAATTAATCCTGCAATAGCTCATGGTATTGATAAACATGTTGGGTCTATAGAAAAGGGTAAAATTGCGGATTTGGTATTGTGGAAACCTTCCTTTTTTGCTGTAAAGCCTGAATTAGTTGTTAAAGGAGGATCTATAGTTTGGGCCCAAATGGGTGATGCAAATGCTTCAATTCCTACTCCAGGACCTGTACATGGTCGACCTATGTTTGCAAGTTTCGGCCAATCTTTAATTAAGAGTTCTTTTACCTTTTTAAGTAAAAATTCAATTGATCAAAATATTCCAAATAAATTAGGCTTACAAAAGAAATGTATTGCCGTAGAAAATACCAGAAATATTAATAAATCAAACTTAAAACTTAATAGCAAACTTCCAAATATTTCAGTTAATCCTCAAACTTATGAAGTTTTTTCTGATGGGGAACTTCTTACTTGTGAACCACTTGATGAAGTCCCAATGGCTCAGAGGTATTTTTTGCTTTAGAAGTTTTTAATTAATTCTTTTTCACTTGTTTTTATATCTTTTGACCCAGCAATAGCTAAATCTTCTTGCAGTTTGTTCTCACAAGATAGAACTCTTGACCAACTTGGTAACTGCTGTGTCGTAGGGCAAGCTAGGTAACCTTCAGTAGCAGGTCTTAATAGTTTCGCAAACTTTTGTACTGACAACTCTTCTTCGTGCCTATCGTATGGAAGTTGATTGACTGCTGAATCTAATCCAAATTGTTTTACCCGATCTTCTCCAACTCTTTTGTAGAGAACTTCTAAAGTTGCCAGTTGAGTGCTAGTTAAGGTCTCGGCTTGATGCTCCATAAGACCTCTTAAAACACTTGAAAGTATTTCTGTACACATTTTTTGCAATCCTTCTTTAGAAGAATCTCCAATATTCTTATGTTTATGATCAAACAAACCTAGGTCAACTTGGGCTATTTTGGAAGTTCTTACATTTCTGTAAACCTCTGATAATAATCCTATCTCTAAACCCCAGTCACAAGGTATTCTTAAATTCATAGCAAGGTCTTTAGTAAAAGCAAACTCCCCTGCTAATGGATATCTAAATGATTGAAGATATTGTAAAAAAGGGCCCTTACCAACTAACTGCTCAAGACTTGCTAATAGTGGACCCACAAATAATCTTGTTGCTCTACCCTGCAATTGATTTGTTTCTAATGATAATCTGCTATAAAAAGCCTTTACATATGATATCCCAAATGATTCATCTAGAAGTGGCAGTATCATTCTTGAAGGGTACAAAGGACTAAAAGTTCTAATATCAGCATCAAAAAGAGCAACAACTTCTGATTTTCTAGTGGCAACTCCTATGCCTTGCCATACAGCCCATCCTTTTCCTGGAGTTCCTAAAAGTTCTAAGCCATTTTTTTCTTGGCTTTTTAACAGCTCTATTACAGAGGGTGAATTAGTCCATTGAACGTGGACTGGGAATGGCATTGAGTAAAAAAATGAATTTGCTGCTTTAACTTGTTCAACAGTTTTTGCAGACAGAGCAATAACTAATTCATTTAAGCCTGTAAGGTTTTTTAAAACTTCTCTTATATCTTTAAGTGCTGGACGCTCGAACTCTTCATATAAACAAGGTATTAAAATGCTAGTTGATCTTTTTTTAAGACTTTTGTTTAATTCTTTAAGTAAATTTTTTGTAACTCCATATTCATGTATTGTTGTGATTAACCCTTGTTGAAAGTCCATTTTCTATTTGATGTGCAGAATAGTATTAATACTTCGATGATTTTTTCAAAGTGAAGCAAATTGATTCAGAGAAAAAATTAGATAGATTAGAGATTTATAAATTGTTAAAAACAATTTATTCAAATAATACTACAGAAGAAATTAATTTTATTTCAAATCAATTATTACAGATTTTAGATGATTTCTCAGAGAAATCTGCTTATGAAGAAATTAGAGAAAAGGAAAGGTGGAATGAATCTCATTCAGTTTTAATAACTTATGCAGATAGTATTTACAAAAATGGCGAGGCCACATTAATAACTCTTAGGAAGTTGTTAAGTAAACATTTTGGCAGTCTTTCTAAAGTTGTACATATTCTTCCTTTTCTGAAATCCACGAGCGATGGGGGGTTCGCGGTCTCAAGTTATGATTCCTTAGAAGAAAAATTTGGTGGTTGGGATGATCTCAAAAGTATTTCTAAAAATCATGATTTGATGGCTGATTTGGTACTAAACCATGTTTCATCATCTCACCCATGGGTTCAACAATTTATTAAATCCCAAGAACCAGGCATATCAAATGTTTTTTCACCGAAACAAAATCTTGACTGGTCAAACGTAGTTAGACCAAGAAGTTCATCCTTGTTTTCTCAAATAAATACTGAACATGGCCCTAAACAAGTTTGGACAACTTTTGGTCCAGATCAAATTGATTTGAATTGGCATAATCCAAAAATGACTCTTGAGTTTTTAAATTTAATTATTACTTATTTATCAAATGGAATTAAATGGTTAAGGCTTGATGCTGTAGGTTTTATTTGGAAGGAATCAGGGACAACGTGCTTACACTTACCAAAAGCACATTCAATTGTGAAACTCTTAAGATTTCTTTTAAATAATCTTCTTGAAGATGGAGTTTTAATAACAGAAACTAATGTTCCTCAGAAGGAAAATTTATCTTATCTTATTCCTGATGATGAAGCCCATATGGCATATAATTTCCCATTGCCTCCTCTTCTCTTAGAGGCAATTATTACTTCAAGAGCAGATATTCTAAATTCATGGATTTTTGATTGGCCAATATTACCTGACAATACTACACTATTTAATTTTTCTGCTTCTCATGATGGCGTTGGTTTAAGAGCTCTTGAGGGTTTAATGAATGAGAAGAGAATTAAAGATTTATTAATTAATTGTGAAAAAAGGGGGGGCCTAGTAAGTCATAGACGTTTATCAAATGGTGATGATAAACCCTATGAATTGAATATTAGTTGGTGGAGCGCAATGGAAGACTCCAGTAGAGATTCTAATCGATTCCAGTTTGAGAGATTTATCTTGAGTCAGTTACTTGTAATGGCTCTGAAAGGAGTCCCTGCCTTTTATTTGCCAGCATTACTTGCTTCAGAAAACGATATCAAAAGTTTTTCTATGACTGGTCAAAGGAGAGACCTCAATAGAGAAAAATTTAAATTAGAAAATCTTTTATCTATCTTAAATAATCCTGAATCTAATGCCAATAAAAATTTAAAATATCTTCGTAATGTTATGGATGTCAGATCAGAATTAAAGCAATTTCACCCCTGTTCAGAAATGAAATGTTTGTCTAAAGGTAGAAGTGATATTGTTGTAATCAAGAGAAGTAAAGGTCCTGAATCTGTTTTTGCAATCCATAATATGACTGAAAATAAAATTAATTATCAGTTAAATGATAACGATTTACCAAAAATAATTGATAATGATTTCAATACCCAAGATTTTTTAACATCCACTAAATATAATTGGAAAAATATTAGTCTTGATCCTTTTCAAGTTATTTGGCTTAGTGCTTTATAAAAATGATAGAAAATTCTTCTATTTGGATAGTTAGTGATGTAGATGGTACTTTAATGGATCATTCATATGATTTGACACCTGCTAAAGAAACTATAAAACAACTACAAAAATTATCAGTACCTGTAATTCTTTGTACAAGCAAAACCGCTTCTGAAGTAAAAGTTATTAGAAAGGAACTTGAATTGACGGATCCTTATATTGTTGAGAATGGTGCGGCAATATATGGTGAATCCCTTAAAAGAGTAAATGGAGAAATTATTCTTGGAATAAATTACGAATCCCTTGAAGAAATCTTAAAATTTATTTCTAATGAAATCGATTATAAACTTACTCCTCTTAATAATCTCTCTGATTTAGAAGCCACTCAGCTTACAGGTTTAGAAGGCGACTCATTGAACTTAATGCGTGATAGGCATTGGAGCATGCCTTTTTTAAATCCGCCAATTTATTTAGAAGAGAAAATTAAAATCTGTTGTAAAAAGTTCAATGTTGATATTTTTAAGGGAAATAGAATGAGTCATTTATTATCAACAAAATCGAATAAAGGTAAAGCAATAAATGCTCTTAAAGAATATTCAAATATTCAAAATATTGAAATTATAGGTTTGGGTGATTCTCCAAATGATTTGCCTCTACTTTTAAACTCAGATACTAAAATTGTTATTCCTGGAGTAGATGGACCTAACCTAAATTTACTAGATCAATTAAAAGATTTGGAATTTACTTTGGCTTCTGAACCAAATGGATATGGTTGGAAAAATGAAATTAATAAACTGATAAATAAACGAGAACTAAGTATAGAGAGATGAAAGATTTAGATATTAATTTTCCTCTTGATAAATTTGAAAAATTAATTATTGATATTGGTTGGGAATCCTTGGATGATTGGTTCAATTTTTGGAATAATCAAAGAAACATTCTTTCAATTAATCAATATTGGAAAAATAAAGTAAATGATGATTGGATTTGGGGTTTGGCTTTACCTCTTTTATCTCAGGCTTATAAATTTCAAAATAATTTTTCTGATAGAAAAATAATTGGAATCTCAGCTTTACCCGGTACAGGTAAAACAACACTAGGTAAATGGCTCGAAGCTATATCGTTAAAATTAAACTTCAAAATTGCGGTTATTTCAATTGACGACTTTTATCTCCCATCAGATGAAATGAAATTGGCAATTAAGAACAACCCTTGGAATGTTTCAAGAGGGTTCCCGGGAAGTCACTCAGTAAAATTAATGCATGAAAAATTATTAAATTGGAAGATAAATGGAGAATTAAATGTACCAGTTTTCGATAAATCTTTAAGAAATGGTTTAGGCGATAGATCTCATTGGAGATTAGATAATCCTGATTTATTAATACTTGAGGGATGGTTTTTGGGAATTAAACCTTATTCTATTGAAATTAATGATCGATCCTTAAATACAACAAATTTGACTCTTCATGAATCATCTTATGTATTAAAAATTCAAAATAACCTAAACGAATATTTAGATATTTGGACTTTAATAGACAATATTTGGCACTTAAAGCCCTTGAAGATCGAATATATGAATAGATGGAAAACAAATCAGGAAAAAGAAATGTTTTTACAGAAAGGTAACGCCCTTCAAGATGAAAAATTATCAAATTTCTTGAGAATGCTTAATGTCTCGATCCCTCATAAAAGTTTTGATATTTTAAAATCCTACGCGCTTTTATTAATTGATCAAGAAAGGAATTTAGTTGAGGCTGGATTGAATTTATAGCATTTTCTAAAATTCTTTTTTTAAAGTAATTTTTTATACATTATTTTTTGCTCTAAATAGTGTTTAATTATATATATTTTGTTGTTTAGGGATGGTTGAGTTTTCTTACAAAAATGAAGGCTGTAGGATGGTTGTCTTGAGATGTATTGGTCCATCAAATTTTTTCTTAGAGAGAGTTTTATTTCCAACTGACATTCTTACTTTTATGGCCCCAAATGATTCTAGAGTTGAAATCTGGGGAAATGAATTATATGGCCCCAAGTTGGAAGAAAGAATAAGAATTTCTGCTGATAATGAAGATTCGACTTTAGTGGCTTAGAACAGATATTTTCTAATTGTCTTCGAGTCAAAATTTTTTACTAATACTTAGTTTTTATTGATATTATCAAACTAGTTTTAGTTTTTATAGATGTATTATTTTTCTTCCTTTGCAATAGGAGGTTTCGTTCCCTCTGCAGCTATTGCTGGTGTTTTACTTTTAGTTGGGTTAGGAGCCTTCTTTTATCTTGGAATTAAAGGACCCACAGATTATTAAAAATTAGATAATAAACAAAATGTAATTTAAATTTTTATAAATCTCTTGAATAAGTTGACATTATGGACTTAACAACTATTTTATTTATATTAAGCTTACCTTTCGTTTTATTGACAGTCTATTTTGGTACAAAAAATAATTTTTACGAGAGTGAAAACTATAAGGGAGATGGTTGTGCTCACGATGTTAAAAGGTAACTTTATTACTAATTCCCTCTAAATACACAGGTCCATCTGCTATCAAATTGCCAGACTGGTTTGTATATTTCATTAGTAATTTTTTCGCCTGCCTTTTTACAAGTATCTAAATCTTTCATGGGAATAGAATGTAATGAAGGACTTGTTATTCCACTAACCTCGGGCCTTCCTCCAGGTCCTTGTCTATAAGTTCCAATTATTAACCAATAGTTAGCTTTTACAGAATCAGAAGAGATTAAGGAAAAGAGAAAAAATAACATTAAGATAGATTTTTTTTTCATTTTTCTATACTAGCTTTTAATTTTTAAATGTAAATTGCTATTAATTAATTAGGTGATTTAATAATTTTTTGGAATATTTAAAATTTTTTTTATATGGATTAATTCAAGGGCTTACGGAATTTATTCCAGTAAGTAGTACAGCTCATTTAAAAGTTATTTCTCTTTTTTTAGGTATTGATGATCCTGGAGCATCTTTGTCCGCTACTATTCAACTTGGAAGTGTTCTAGCGATAGCTTGGTATTTTAGGAATGATTTATTTAATTTCAGAAGTCAATCTTCCAAAAAATTTCTTGAATATCTTTTACAAAAAAGATTATTAAGGTCTATTTTGATTGGTACTATTCCAATTGTTTTGCTTGGTGGGAGTATAAAAATATTTATCCCCTCTTTTTTTGAAAACGTTCTTCGTTCAAATTTGTCAATAGCATTGGTCTCATTTTTAATGGCTTTTTTTATGTACTTGGCAGATAATACAAAAAGAGGTTCTATTAATATTAAAAACCATAATTATTCAGATAGTTTTTTGATAGGTTTCTCTCAGGCATTTGCCATTTTGCCAGGTGTTTCAAGATCGGGGGTTACTATTTCTAGCGCTTTAATATCAGGATGGGAAAGAGCCGATGCTGCAAAATTTTCTTTTCTTTTAGGGATGCCAGCTATCTCTCTTGCTGCGATTGTTGAGTTTATTTCTTCTTTTAATGATTTTTTTTCATTGGGTTTCCTCCCTCTTTTTGTTGGTCTTGTTACGACATTTTTGTCATCCTTATTAGCTATAGATTTTCTATTAAAGTATTTTTCTTCCAATGGGTTGAAAATATTTATTATCTATCGAGTGATTTTTGGTGTTGTAATTCTATTGAATTTATAATTGGATGTGAAAAAAAATTTTTTGGCAATTGTGTTAAGGTTTAAAAAAAATCTTTCTAATGAACATTTTTATATCTTTCCAACTAGGTGAAGTAGAAGTTTCAAATTTTACTATATTGATCTTAGCTTTTTTTTCTTCTTTTACATTCATAGCAGTAGGCATAAGTTCATATAAACTATACAAATCACTTATAAATGAAGATGATAAGTAATCGGAACGGCGGGATTTGAACCCACGACCCCCACTACCCCAAAGTGGTGCGCTACCAAACTGCGCTACGCCCCGTCTCTTTAATATAAAGATAAGATTGATTTAAATGTTATTCTTTAAAGGATTGTTATCAGATCTCAATACACACTTGTCAATTTCCCAATTAAAGTTTTCCCATATATGGTCTTCTAATTTATAGTTGCTTCCTGTGAAAACTCCTAACTTTACTTTTGTAGGTGAAGCGGAACAATACTGCCTGCTTCCAGTTGAGGCAAGATATTGTTGATGATATTGTTCCGCATAAAAATATGAATCAATCATTTTTATTTCCGTTTCAATTAGACCAAGATTTTTTTTGTTTAGTTCCTTTTGATATTGTTCCTTACTGGCTAATATAGTTTTAATATTATTTTCATTTTTGAAATATATTGCTGATCTATATTGGGTTCCCATATCATTACCTTGCCTGTTTTTTTGAGTAGGGTCATGACATTCCCAAAACATTTTTAATAAATCACTTACATCTATTTCCCTTTTATCCCATACAACTTTTACAACTTCTGTATGACCAGTTAAGCCAGAACATACTTCATAATAAGTTGGATTGCTTTTTTCACCACCAGCATAACCTACAGAAGTTGTGACAACTCCAGGAAGTTTCCAAAAACATTTTTCAGCTCCCCAGAAACAACCACATCCAAAAATTATTTCATCTTCTTCAACCTTAGGATCTTTTTTAATATCTGTTTTTAATACTCTGTGTAAGGAATAAGCATCATTAGTTAAATTTACTTCTTCATTATTCATAATGTTTTTCAGAAATTTAAACATAATTTTAGATTTGTTTATTGTAAGAAAAAAAAATACTTTTAGCTTTTAACAATACTGGTTGCCAGTTCTCTCTCCCATAGTTGTTTATATAGCCCACTCACTTTAATTAAATCTTTATGAACCCCTTCTTGTACTATTTCTCCTTTATCCATTACTAAAACCCTATCACAGGTAGCTGCAACAGAAAGTTGGTGACTAATCATTATGATTGTTTTATTACTTCTTTCACTCATTTCATCTATTATTCCTGCTGCAGTTTTATTATCTACGCTTGCTAAAGCGTCATCAAGAACAACAATAGGAGAATTAACAAGTATTGCTCTTCCTAGTGCAGTTCTTTGCCTTTGTCCACCACTTAATGTAATACCTCTTTCACCAACAATAGTTTTAAACCTTTGTGGAAAACTATTGATATCATCAATTAATCCAGCTTTTGTAGCGCTTTTTTTAACTAAGTATTTAGAAGCTTTAGGTTCTCCAAAACTTAGATTTTCTGAGATTGTAGAAGTAAATAAGAATGCTTCTTGAGGAACGATAGAAATATTTTTTCTAAGATCACTTAATTTTAAAGTTTTTACATCAATTTCATCTAAAAATAATTGATTGTCTGGAATTTCAATAGTCCGTCCCAGAGACTTTGCTAGTGTTGTCTTGCCACATCCTACTGGGCCAACTATTGCAATAAGTTCTCCAGGATAAATTTTAAAATTAAGACCATTTAATGAATTAAATTTTGATCCCGGGTACTTAATTGTTAAATTTTTTGCTTCTAAGAATCCTTTAACCTTTCTTTTTAAAAATTTAGTTTCTGCTCTATCTACTATGTTTGGACTGTTTTGAAAGATTTCTTCCACACGATCTAAACTTACTTGACCAAGTTGGAAAGTATTTAAGGTAAAACCTAATAGAGCTGTGGGGAAGACAAGTCTTTCCACGTATAAAATTAAAGCTACTAAACCACCTATCGAAATAAATCCACTCTCTAGCTGAAAAGTCCCTAATGATAATAAAATCAATAATGAAATTGAGGAAATACCTTGCAACAATGGGAATAGGGTACTCGCTGTTCTTGCAAGCTTTATCGCTGAATTTCGATAGGCATTGTTATATATGTTAAATTCTTTTTTCTCAGCATACTCTTGAGCATAAATTTTGATGGCACTTATGCCAGAAAGATCCTCTTGTATTAGATCACTAAGTTTTGATAATGATTCTTGTTGAGCTTTTCTTTGATTAACCATCCTACCGCCGAATAGACTAACTATTCCAAGGATTAATGGAAATATCATTAAAGCTGATATTGTTAATGTTTTATTAATCGAAAACATTGAAGGAATAGTGAATGAATAAGCTAATACGATATTGCATAAGCTCAAAACAGTAAATCCTAAAAGTCTTCTTATGTTTTCAACATCGCTTGTAGCTCTACTTATAATATCTCCACTACCTTTTTTTTGGATCCATTCTGGATCTTGAATAAGTAAATGGTCAAAAAGTTTTTGACGAAGATTCACCTCTACTTTTCTCCCTATTCCGAAGACAATTTGTCTTGAAAATAATCTTATTAAACCCATACAAGTTGCTAAAAATATTAATAATAAAGATTTAGAAATAACAAAATCCGAAGAAAACTCATTTTGTAATTGGTCAATTATATTTTTTACTTCTAAGGGTATTACAACACTTAATATATTTACTATTAAAAGAGCTAAAGCTCCATAAAAAAATTCTTTTTTGTAAGGTCTTAGGTATTTAGATATAACTTTTATCTTTAAATTTTTCATTTTATTTTTGAGATATGATTAAGATAATGTTTCATTTTAAAATATGTGAGCTAATTTTATAATTGATTCAGTATTTATTTATGGGTAACGAGCAAACTCATCCATTACATGAAACCGACAAAAACATTATAGATTCTCTTATAACTAAAAAAACACCAGAAGATCTTGACTATATAAATTTGGCAAGATTGATAAATCGTTATACCAATTTCTATGGAGAAGGTGAAATTAAAAGTGATATTGAAAAAATTTTAAAATTTTGGAAAATAACTAAAAATGAACTTTTTTCAAAAACAAAAAATATTTGGTCAAAAAGCTTCAGGCCTTCTAATACAAATAAAGATTTAGTTGGCTCAGGTTTTGACACCTCAAATTAAATTTT
Organism: uncultured Prochlorococcus sp.; assembly: GCA_902591865.1. GTDB lineage: Bacteria > Cyanobacteriota > Cyanobacteriia > PCC-6307 > Cyanobiaceae > Prochlorococcus_A. The sequence goes on along the minus strand of CACJCK010000006.1, from coordinate 11,203 downwards.
ATCTGCATAGTTTTCTTCCATAAATAAATGTCTTCTAACTTATCAAACGCTGAAATCCTAAATAATTTGTTAGAGGGTAGGAATCTTGATGATTTAACTTCAAGATTTTTAATGCAAAGATGGCTTAAAGATGAAATTTCAGATGTTGAAACAGGAGCTTTTTTGAGTGCTTTAAGAGCTAAGAGCTGTACAGGAGTAGAACTGAGTTCTATGGCTGAGGAACTCTTAAATGTTTGCGAATTACCAGTAGCAAGGCCAAATTTGTATTTGGTAGATACTTGTGGAACAGGAGGGGATGGAGCAAATACATTTAATATTTCAACTGCTGTAGCATTTGTAGCTGCATCTTGTGGGGTAAAAATTGCAAAACATGGAAATAAAAGTGCTAGTGGGAAGGTTGGCTCTGCTGATGTTTTGCTGAATCTTGGTTTAAATTTAAATTGTTCATTAGAAAAAGTAATTACAGCCGTAAGTGAAATTGGAATAACTTTTTTGTTCGCACCTGTTTGGCATAAATCTTTAATAAAACTTGCTCCATTAAGAAAGACCCTTGGAATAAGGACAGTATTTAATCAACTTGGACCATTAGTAAATCCTTTAAGACCCAATGCGCAAGTTTTGGGTGTTGCATCTGAGGATCTTTTAAAACCTATGGGAAGCGCGCTTTTAAAAATGGGTATGAACAGAGCAATAGTCGTTCATGGTTCAGGTGGCCTTGATGAAGCTTCGCTTCAAGGAGAAAATAAATTAGTTTTTGTTGAAAAAGGTGAATTACGGTTTTCAAAAATAAATATTTCAGATTTTAATCATAAAAATATTGCTAACGAAAAGCTTATGGTTTCTGATCTTGAGTCTAACGAGGAAATATTAAAATCTGTTTTAAATGGTTCTGGGAAAAAATTTCATAAGGATGTTGTTGCCTTGAATGCAGCTTTAGTGCTTTGGGCAGCAGGAATTGAAGATGATTTAAATAAAGGATTTAATAAAGCTTTATTTTCGATTAATCAAGGAGATCCTTGGAAAAAGTTTTTACTCTTAAGAAATTATTTATCCACAAATTAATTAATTTAAAATTGATGATTAATCCATATAAGAAAAACGCGAAATTAGTTTTAAGTAATGGAATTGTTTTCCCAGGATTCTTTTTTGGTGCTTCTGGTACAGCCATTGGTGAAATAGTTTTTAATACGGGAATGACCGGTTATCAAGAAGTTATTACTGATCCAAGTTATTATGGCCAGATATTAACTTTCACTTATCCAGAGATTGGAAATACTGGTATTAATTTTGAAGATTCAGAATCTACTATTAATGTGAAAGCGATAATTGTGAGAAATTTTTCATCTAATAACAGCAATTGGAGATCAAAAAAGAAATTTGATCAATGGTTAGTTGAGAAAAATATCATAGGTCTTTATGGAATTGATACAAGGGCTTTAGTTAAGATCCTAAGATCTAGTGGAGCGATGAATGGAGTTATTGCCTCTCTAGATAAAACTGATGAAAGTTGTTTAAAAATAATTAATGATATTCCAAATATGGAGGGGTTAAATTTATCAAAAGTAGTTTCAACAAAGAAACAATATTTATGGAAAAGTCACACACAAACAATTTTTGATTTAAGAAAGAGATATGCTGAATCGTCTAAAAAATTAAAAATAGTGGCAATTGATTTTGGCATTAAAAATTCAATTCTTAATAGACTTGTATCCCATGGTTGTGAAGTTTTGGTTTTACCTTATCGATCTTCTGTAAAAGATGTTTTATCAAACAAACCCGATGGGATATTTTTCTCAAATGGTCCAGGCGATCCTTCTTCTGTTTCTGAAGGTATAGACTTAGCAAAATCACTTATTGAATATGGTGAAATACCTATGTTTGGTATTTGCCTTGGCCATCAAATATTTGGATTGGCATTAGGAGGTTTAACTTATAAATTACCTTTTGGACATCGTGGTTTAAATCATCCTTGTGGTGAAAATAATAAAGTTGAGATAACTAGTCAGAATCATGGTTTCGCTATTGATCCTAATTCTCTGTCAAAGGATATAGTTAAAATAACCCATTACAATCTTAATGATAATACTGTGGCTGGCCTAGAGGTTAAAAATAAGCCAATATTTAGTGTGCAATATCATCCTGAAGCAGGACCTGGCCCACATGATTCAGATTATTTATTTAATAAATTTGTTTCTCTAATGTTAGAAAGATGTTGACATATTGTTTTCTTTTGATTTGATAATTACATTTGATACATTAATTCACTGGAGGTATTAGATCATAGAAGATTTTCAGAAGTTAACGGTTTCTTTAAGAGGAAACCTTGAGTTTAAAACAAACATTCTTGTGTTTACTTTTAAAGGCCAACTTGATGCCTTCTCAGAAAAACAATTTAAGACTTTTGTTACTAATAATTTAAAAAATGAGCTTCCATTCGTAATAGATCTTACAAAAATAGATTTTTTAGATTCATCTGGTCTAGGAGCTCTTGTTCAAACTGCTAAAGAATGCAAAAAGACGAAACTTGGTTTCACTGTCGTTGGCAATTCTAGAGTGGCCCAAACAATTAAACTTGTTCGTTTAGGGGATTTTCTTAACTTGAAGTCAAGCCTTGAAGATGCATTAAATTATTTAAAGAATTGAATTATTGGATTCAAAACTTGGTTCCTTATGGATCTCCCGAGGATATAGGTGTAATTCAACTTGCTTGGCTTGGAGATTCCGTATGGGAGCTTCACCAAAGATTAAGACATGTTCATTTCCCTTTAAAATCTAAAGATCTCCATTTATCTGTAGTAAACGAAGTAAAAGCAAAATCTCAGTCAAAATCATTAAGTCAAATTGAACATTTATTAAATTCAAATGAAATTGATCTAATTAGGCGTGCTAGAAATAAAACAAAGAGATATCCAAAGTCTTCAGACCCTACAGTATATTCTAGAGCAACAGGTTTTGAAACTCTCATTGGCTGGCTATTTCTAAAAGATCCTCAAAGACTATCAACACTTTTTGAATATTTAGAATTAAATATAAATTAAACTTATGAAAAACTCATTTAAAAAAAATTTCGGAAAAAATAATAAAGAGTACAAAAAAAATTCTGATATTAGTTTTTATTCAAAAAATACAAAAGGTTCAGAAAAAAATGAAAGATTTTTGAACAATTTTGCTAAAAATAAAAATATTGAAAATTTGAATAAAAATGAAAAAAACAATACATTTTCATCTTCAAAAAGGAGAAAGCCAATATTTAAATCTAATACAGAATTTCCTAATAAAAATGCCGAAAATCATCAAGATTTTACTAATAAGAAAAATTTTGATGATTGGATATGGGGTAAACATTCTGTTTATGAGGCTCTTAGTAGCGAAAGAGCAATTAATAGGATTTGGTGTACTTCGGAAATCTTTTCTTCAGATAAATTCTATCTTTTGCTTAAGGACTCAAAATTAAAAGGAGTGCTCATTGAAGAAGTTTCTTGGAACAGGCTTTCGCAATTAACTCATGGTGCTTCTCATCAAGGGATTGTATTGCAGTTGGCATATTCCAAAACAATATCCCTAGAACAATTAATCGATTTTTCTAAACACAATTGTACAAATCCTATAATACTTGCATTAGACGGTATAACTGATCCACATAATGTTGGTGCGATTATAAGATCAGCGGAAGCATTTGATTGCAAGGGCATCATTATTCCTCAGAGAAGATCTGCTGGATTGACTGGTACAGTCGCTAAGGTAGCTGCAGGTGCCTTAGAACACTTGCATGTAAGTAGAGTTGTCAACTTAAATAGAGCACTTGAGGAGCTTAAGAACAATGGTTTTATTGTTGTTGGCTTATCTAGTAGTGGGCAATTATCTATCTCAAATTTTCTAGAAAAAGTACCTTTAGTTGTCATAGTAGGCTCTGAAGAAAAGGGTATTTCTTTGCTTACTCAAAAAAAATGTGATCATCTTTTGAGCATCCCTCTTAAAGGTAAGACTTCAAGTTTAAACGCCTCTGTGGCCGCCGCCATATCACTATTTCACTTGACGAGTAAATAATTTATTTGTTAATAATCACTGTTATAAAAACCTCTAAAATGTTGTTGTTTCAATACATTTATATGATTAATAAAAATTTATTGAATTTTCACTACAAAATTGTATAGAATTTAACAAGAATTGATGGTCTTACAGGCCAAAAAAATTGATTAGAAACTTTGGGAACAAACTCGGGTTAGCCTGGTGGGCTAAAATTGAGACAGATCAACCTAGTGGTACTTACTGGTTCGGTCCATTTATTACTAAACGCAGTTTAAAAGAAAATATAACTTCTTTTATTAAAGATCTTTCTGATGAAGGGTCTAAAAATATTAAACATAGTTTGGTTCGCTGCAAAAAAGAAGAACCACTAACTGTTTGATAACTTTTAATTTAAGAAATAAATCAAGAAATGAATTTTAATTCTTTAAGAAAGGAAATTTTCAGCAATAAAGCTTCTGTTAAGGAATTAGTTAATGATTTTTTTGCCAAAATTGATCATAAAGACTCCGAAATTAATTCATATATTTGTACTACAAGAGACAATGCTATCGCGCAAGCAAATAACATTGATAAATTAATTCAAAATAAAGAAAAACTTCCTCCTCTCGCGGGGATGCCAATAGCAATAAAGGATAATATTTGCACCAAAGGAGTTGCAACAACTTGTGCAAGTAAAATGCTCAAAAGCTTTGTTGCGCCCTATGAATCCACAGTTTCGAGTAAATTATGGTCTTCAGGGGGTATTTGTTTAGGAAAAACAAATTTAGACGAATTTGCAATGGGTAGTTCAACGGAAACTTCTGTTTTTGGTGTCACCTCAAATCCTTGGGATATTAAAAGAGTCCCGGGAGGCAGTTCAGGCGGTAGTGCTGCTTCAGTTGCCGCTGGATTTTGTGCAGCGGCTATAGGTTCTGATACAGGAGGATCAATAAGGCAACCAGCTTCTTTTTGTGGTGTCGTAGGTCTTAAACCTACTTACGGCAGAGTTAGCAGATGGGGACTTGTAGCATTTGCTAGCTCTCTTGATCAAATTGGCCCAATTACAAATACTGTCTCAGATGCGGCTGAAATTCTTTATTCAATATCTGGTAAAGACCCTTTTGACTCAACATGTCTTGATAAACCAGTACCAAATTATTTGACTGATTTAAATAAATCTATAAAAGGTTTAAAGATTGGAATCATTAAAGAATGTTTTGAACACAAAGGGCTCAATCCAGAAGTTAAGGAATCTGTTCTTTTTGGAGTTGAGAGATTCAAAACTTTAGGAGCTGAAATTATCGAAGTTGAATTTCCTAGATTTAACGACGGAATTGCTACATATTATGTTATTGCACCATCTGAAGCCTCCGCAAATTTAGCTAGATATGATGGAGTCAAATATGGCTATAGATCGAGAGAAGGTGCAAATCTTATTGATATGACATCAAAAAGTAGAGCTGAAGGATTTGGTGATGAAGTGCAAAGAAGAATTTTGATAGGAACTTATGCTTTGTCAGCTGGATACAGTGACGCCTATTACAAGAAGGCACAAAAAGTTAGGACACTAATAAAAAAAGATTTTGATAATGCTTTTAAGAAAGTTGATATTTTATTAACACCAACTTGTCCAACTACCGCTTTTTTGAAGGGTGATTACGTCAATGATCCACTTTCAATGTATTTGTCTGATCTATTAACTGTTCCTGTTAATTTAGCCGGATTACCAGCAATCAGTATTCCTTGTGGTTTTGATAGTAAAGGATTACCTATAGGAATGCAATTAATAGGCAATGTTTTAGAAGAAAAGAAAATATTGAATGCCGCAAATATCTTTGAAATTGACGCCCAGGTAATTAAGAACAGACCTTTATTCTAAATTTGTATTAATAATTAATTTGTAATCACAAACTATAGATCTTTTAGAAATTTTCTCTATCTTATATATATAAATTATTTGAATATGGGTTTCGTTCCACTTCATAATCATAGTGACTACAGCTTACTTGATGGAGCGAGTCAAATTTCAAAAATTGTAGATAGAGCTTCTGATCTAGGAATGGAATCTATAGCTCTTACTGATCATGGAGTTATGTATGGTGTTCTTGATTTGGTCAAGAAGTGTAAAGAGAAAGGTATAAAACCAATTATTGGTAATGAAATGTATGTGATTAATGGTTCTATTGACGATCCTCAACCAAAAAAAGAAAAAAGATATCATTTGGTGGTTTTAGCAAAAAATTATATTGGTTATAAGAATCTAGTGAAGTTAACAACAATAAGTCACCTAAATGGGATGAGAGGTCGAGGGATATTTTCTAGACCATGTATTGATAAATCTCTTTTAAGTAAATATAGCGATGGTCTGATAGTTTCTACAGCTTGTCTCGGTGGAGAGATACCTCAGGCTATTTTAAAAGGTAGATTAGACGTAGCACAGGATATTGCTCTTTGGTATAAAAGATTATTTGCAGATGATTTTTATCTAGAAATACAAGATCACGGGTCTCTTGAGGATAGAATTGTTAATGTTGAATTAATAAAAATTGGGAAGAAGCACCAAATAAAAGTCATCGCTACCAACGACGCTCACTACCTATCAAGTTTGGATGTTGAAGCACATGATGCTTTACTTTGTGTATTAACAGGAAAACTAATAAGTGATGAAAAAAGATTGAGATATACCGGTACAGAATATATTAAAAGTGAAAATGAAATGCTTGAACTTTTTAAAGATCATATTGATGATCAATCAATTAATGAGGCAGTGAATAATACGGTAGAAATTTCTCAAAAGGTTGAGGTATTTGATTTGTTTGGTAATTATAGAATGCCAAAATTCCCTCTTAACGAAAATACAGATACATTGTCTTTCCTTACACAATTATCTAATAAAGGCCTTTTAAAAAGACTAAAAAAAAATGATCTTACAGAAGTTGATGAGAACTATAAAAAAAGACTATCTTCCGAATTAAAAATTATTAAAGATATGGGTTTCCCAGATTATTTTTTGGTTGTTTGGGATTACATAAAATTTGCGAGAGATAACTCTATTCCTGTAGGACCAGGTAGAGGTTCTGCAGCAGGCTCACTAGTGGCTTATGCCCTTCAAATTACAAATATAGATCCAGTTGAGCATGGTTTGTTGTTTGAGAGATTTTTAAATCCAGCAAGAAAGTCTATGCCAGATATTGACACCGACTTTTGTATTGATAGGAGAAATGAAGTTATTGATTATGTTACTAATCGTTATGGAGAGGATAAAGTAGCGCAAATAATTACTTTTAATAAAATGACCTCTAAGGCGGTTTTAAAAGATGTTGCAAGGGTTTTAGATATACCATATGGAGAGGCGGATAAATTGGCTAAGTTAATACCGGTTGTAAGAGGAAAACCTTATAAACTGAATGAAATGATTGATAAGAATTCTCCTAGCCAAGAGTTTAGAGATAAATATATTAATGACAGTAGGGTGAAAAAATGGGTTGATTTGGCTTTAAGAATTGAAGGAACCAATAAAACATATGGAGTTCATGCTGCTGGGGTTGTTATTGCTTCAGATCCTCTTGACGAACTTGTACCTCTTCAAAGAAATAATGAAGGACAAATAATAACCCAATATTCTATGGATGATATCGAATCACTTGGATTATTAAAAATGGATTTCTTGGGTCTTAAGAATCTTACGATGATTGAAAAAACAGTTTCTCTTATTAATCAATCCACTGGAAAGATAATAAATATTGATGAATTACCTCAAAATGATGGTAAAACCTTTGATCTTATCGGGAGAGGAGATCTTGAAGGTATTTTTCAACTTGAATCTTCCGGTATGAAACAGGTCGTTAAGGATTTCAAACCTAACTCTCTAGAGGATATTTCGTCCATACTGGCTCTTTATAGACCCGGTCCTCTTGATGCAGGCCTTATACCTAAATTCATAAATAGAAAAAATGGGAACGAAAAGGTTGATTTTCCTCATCCTTTTATTAAGTCAATTCTCACTGAAACATATGGAATTATGGTTTACCAAGAACAAATCATGAAAATTGCTCAAGACCTGGCCGGTTATTCTCTGGGTGATGCTGATTTACTTCGAAGGGCAATGGGCAAAAAGAAAGTTTCTGAAATGGTAAAGCACAGGAATATTTTTGTAGAAGGTTCTATGAAGAAAGGTGTAAATGAAAAATTAGCAAATGATCTTTTTGATCAAATGGTTTTATTCGCAGAATATTGTTTTAACAAAAGTCACTCAACTGCTTATGGTGCCGTAACTTATCAAACTGCATTTTTAAAAGCTCATTTTCCTGTTGCATATATGGCAGCCCTCTTAAGCGTAAATTCTGGCTCAAGCGACAAAATGCAAAGATATATTTCTAATTGTTATTCCATGGGAATAGAAGTTATTTCACCGAGCATTAATTTTTCTGGGGTTGATTTCACTATTAAGAATAATCAAATTTTATTCGGGTTATCTGCAATTAAGAATTTAGGAGATTCTGCAATAAGAAATATAATTGAAAACCGAAATAGTTTTGGAACCTTTAAGTCATTATTGGATTTGTGCGACCGTTTGCCTACTAATGTTCTTAACAAAAGAAGTCTTGAATCTTTAATTCATTGTGGAGCACTAGATGAGTTTTCAAATGATAATAATAGAGCTCAGTTATTGTCAGATCTTGAACATGTTATTAATTGGGCCTCTTCAAGAAATCGTGATAGATTATCAGGACAAGGAAATCTATTTGACTCTAAAGAAGAATTTTCTAATGTGGCTTTTTCAGATTCACAATTAGCTAAGGTTGATGATTATTCACTTATTGAGAAGTTAAGGTTAGAAAAGCAGCTTTTAGGATTTTATTTATCTGATCATCCTCTAAAGCATTTAACTAAGCCAGCAAAACTTATATCACCTATTAGCATTTCGCAGTTAGAAGAAACAAAAGACAGAACCAAAGTCTCTTTAGTTGGTATGATCCCTGATTTGAAGCAAATTACAACGAGAAAAGGAGATAGGATGGCTATTGTTCAGCTGGAAGATCTTTCTGGAAGTTGCGAAGCAATAGTTTTCCCAAAAATCTATGTCAGATTATCAGAATTTCTTTTGACTGATACTAGATTATTGGTTTGGGGAACAATAGATAAAAAAAGTGATAAGACTCAATTAATAATTGATGATTGTAGAGAAATAGATAACCTTAAATTGCTTATTATTAATCTTGAAAGTTCTCAAGCATCAGATATAAGAGTACAAAATACTTTGAGAGACTGTTTAACTAAATTTAAACCAGATAAAGGTAGATGTGGAATCAAGATTCCAGTTTTAGCTGCAGTAAGAAATAAAAATAGTGTTACCTACGTTAAATTTGGTGAACAATTCTGTGTTGGAGATATTCAAGGAGCATGCAAATTATTAGAAGATAATTCATTCCAAGTTAATTTGAAATCTTTAGTTTCCTAGATTAACTTTTATCCTCGAAATTTTGAGTCGCAGGTTTGAACGCTTCTTTTGCACGCTGTATGTTCATTGGAATATTTTCAATACCAAAGAAAGATCCAGGCTCTTTATCCCAACTAGCTGATAATATTCCAAAACTTAATCCTGCTAGACCTAACAAGAAAAACAATGCTGAAATTGCAATTGTTGATGAAGGAGGTATTTCAGCAATATTTCTTGTAACTATAATATAGCTAACAACAAAAACCGACATCCCTAATAATGTTGGTATTCCTGCTGTAAAAAATATTCTTCTTGCCATTCTATCAGCAACATATTTAGGTATCCCACTAGATGATCTCTTTGGGGTAGTTAAAGTATCAGATGTTTTTTCTAGATTAGCAAACGCAGGTTTATCAGAATAATTTTTTTTCTTTTTAATTTGTATCTTTTTTTTAGATTGTTTTTTTTTCATTAATTGAAATCATCCTCTGATTCCAATTTTCATTATTAATTCTTGATATCTCTGAACGTTTTTGTCTTTTATGTAAGATAGTAATCTTTTCCTTTTACCAATCATTTTTAATAATCCTTGTCTTGAAGCGAAATCATGAATGTTTCCTTGGAGGTGGTCACTTAATTTTGATATTCTTTTTGAAAGCATTGCTACTTGCACTTCAGCTGAACCTGTATCAGTTGGATGTACTTGATGAGTTTCAATCAGCTTCTGTTTTTCAGCTGTATCTAATGTCATAAAATTTTTTCTTTTATCTTATGATACTACGTCATCTAGCTAAATTACTACTATCCTTATCTAGATAATTCATAGCCAATTTCAATAAATTTTCAAATGATAATTTTTTTTCTTTTTTAGCTAGTAGATCTACTTCTTTTATAAAAATTGGCAAAATAGCCTTTATTTCTTTATTTTTGTAATTTAGTGATTGAAGGGTTAACTGAAGGTCCTCGATCATTTTATTGATTTCAGGATCCTTAATCTCAAATTCGTCTTTGACTTTTTCTTGTTCAAATTTAATTTTACTTTTAAATTTACTTTTTAATTCTAAAATTAACCGATCACTCATTTTTTGTCCTACACCAGGTACGGAACAAATTAATTTTCTGTTATGTGTTTTTATTGCATGTATAACTTCATTAACAGAAAATTTATTTAATATCCCAATACCAATTTGAGATCCAATACCTCGTATACTTAGAATTTCTACAAAGAAATCCTTTTGATCTTTTGATGTAAAGCCAAATAATAAATCTGAATCTTCTTTCTTAATATGTTTGATCCAAAGAGTAATATTTTGATTAAATGTTTGATTTGTTTTTAATTTGAGAAAAGAGGATTCTAATATTTGTATTTCGTACCCTAATCCATGACATTCTATTAAAACAAAAAATTTTTGATTATTTTGCCATAAATCAACCAACTCACCATTTATCCAACTAATCAATTAACCACCATCCACCTGACATCCAATTAGCGCTCCTGCAGTCCCACCAGCAGGAACGGCCCAAAATCTGTCCTTACCTCTAGAGGAAGATAGTGCTATTCCTGCTCCAAGAATACCACCAATAACAGAGCCTTCACTACAGTCATTATCATCTATTTTTTCAGCTTTGCTTTGACCTCCACAAGGTATTACAACGTCAACTTCATAACTTTTTACGTAACCTGGGTTTGATTTCGTTCCAGGAATATACTCTTCTCTATATTCAGTTCTTGTACAAGTTACTGACTTTGGTGTT
>CACJCK010000005.1 GCA_902591865.1 uncultured Prochlorococcus sp. | reverse complement strand
CAAAAATGTTCTGGAAATTTAATTGAGAAGTTTAGAGTTTTAAACAACTCTGGAAATTTAGATATTCTAACTTGTGCTGCTACACACGGATATTTGCCAATTCTAAGGGAGAATCCAGAAACTGTTAAAGGACAAATCAATACAGCCATTAGGAACCACGAAAATATTTTTGGAAATAAGCCTTTAGGTATTTGGTTACCAGAATGTGCATATTATGAGAATTTAGATGAAATACTTTTTAATTCTGGAATCCGATATGCAATCTTAGACGGTCATGGTATTCTGAACTCTACTCCAAGGCCTAGGTATGGTGTGTATGCTCCAATATGCTCGAAAAAAGGAGTTGCCTTTTTTGGAAGAGATAGTGAGTCAACTTTACCTGTTTGGTCTGCAAAGGACGGGTTCCCTGGAGACAAAGTTTATAGGGAATTTCATAAAGATTTGGGATGGGAATTACCTATCTCCAAACTCCAAGAGAAAGGTATCTCAACCAAAAGACCTTTGGGTTTGAAGTTTCATAAGATTACAGACAATAACGTATCTTTAGGGGAAAAGGCGTTTTACTTAGAAAACGAAGCCAAAAAGAAGTGCAGTAAGAGCAAGATTAGAAGAGATGGGATATGATTTAAGCCGAGAAGATTTAAATGATGCTTTTGCTCGTTTTAAGGATTTAGCTGACAGGAAAAGAGAAATTACTGATAGAGACTTAGAAGCAATTGTCAGTGAACAAGTTCAGCTTCCAGAAGCTAAATTTCAATTAAGTCTTGTACAAGTAAGTTGCGGTAACGCATCTAAACCTACTGCCACCATTTCGCTTGTAAACACTGAAGATAATAGTGAGGATACTGCTGTATCAATAGGGACAGGACCCGTTGATGCTGTATGCGAGGCTTTAAATAAATTAGCTAAAGTTCCTAATGAATTAATTGAATTTTCTGTAAAGTCAGTAACAGAGGGAATTGATGCTTTGGGCGAAGTAACAATAAGAATAAGAAGGGATAATAAAATATATTCTGGTCATTCTGCTGATACAGATGTTGTAGTTGCGGCAGCGAATGCTTACGTTAATGCTTTAAATAGACTTGTATTTTCTGAGAAAAAAAATTCAATTCATCCACAATTTGATAATTTAGAAAATTCTGACAACACATTTCTATCTAATCCTGCAAATTAAATTATTTCTTATGATTATTAAGTAGCATTAAAAATAGTCTTCTAGTGCTGTAGATTTAATTAATAGTTAAAGCAGTAAATAATGAGAGAAAGGTTACTTGGATATTGGGCACTTTCGTGGGTTGGCTTAATCGGCAACATAATTGCACTTCCAATAATCGCATTAATAATAAGTTATGGTCCACCACTAAAAGTTGCAAATATAACTCTTGCGATAAGTCTTGGATGGCCTGCTGCAATTGTTGGGATAGTATCTTCAGCAGCTCTTTTAGCAGAAAGAAAATGGGGAGTAACTTTAACTCTAGTATCTTTATCAATGGTAATTTCTGGTATGGGTCCTTATTCAGTTGTAAGGCTCATAACTCTTCAAGACATTTATGGAATTGGTGGGTTTACTCTTTTAACAACATTATTGAGTACTTTAGCTCTTCTTTATTGGTGTAATCCGAAACACAGAAGAAGTATTAGGTTATAAAATTAAAAATTTAAGAAAAAGTATTATTTTTGCTAGTTGGATACTGAATTCTTCTATGTCTAATTCTTTTCCATACATTTAAGAATGCCCTTTTTATTAGAAAAATTTCTCCTTTAGATAAATTACTATCATCTAATTGCCCATCTTTTAAACGCGAGTAGATAATATTAGAAATTGTTTCCAAGGCTTCTTTATCAGATGCATTAATATTCATAGCTCTTAGTGCCGCTTCACATCCATCCGCAAGCATTAAGATAGCTGTTTCTTTTGATTGAGGGATAGGGCCTTTGTATCTAAAATAATATTCATTAATTTCGAGATTTTTTTCTTTAGCTTTTTGAAAAAAATATCCCATTTTTAGGGTACCTTGATGTTCAGGAATAAAATTAGCTATAAGTATAGGTAGTCTATTTTTTCTTGCAAATTTCAATCCTTCATCAACATGAGCCTGTAATACTTCTGCACTTTTAATCGGATTATCTAGTTCGTCATGTGGATTTTTTGAACCATCCTGATTTTCAATAAACCAATTAGGTGCATGTAATTTGCCAACATCATGATATAACGCTCCAGTTTTAATTAGATCAATATCACCACCAATCATTCTAGTTGCTTCCTCTGCTAAACCACATATAAGTAAGGTATGTTCAAAAGTACCAGGAGCTTCTAGAGACAATCTTCTAATTAGAGGTTTCTCCTTATCAGCCAACTCGAGTAATCTTGCTTTAGTTAATAATCCGAATATCGATTCAAAAATAGGAATAAATAAAATTGTAAAAAGCATTGCAATTGCCAATAGCAAGGAATCAGAAAATATATTCCCATTAGCTAAAACAAAATCTCCCTTATTAATAAAAGATATTTTATCTTTACCTATCAATATCCATTGACTCAAGAACGATCCTATGGGGACAAAAATTGATAGTTGAAGTAACTGAGCCCTACTTCTTATTCTTCCTCCAAGAAGAGATACTACTGAAGCAAAAACTAATAAAATCAAAAATAAATTGTTATTGATAACAATTTCTGGGTCAGGCCAAATTAGACTAGCTATTGATACCCAGGCTAAAGCTGTTATACTTCCCATTCCTTGGGATATTATTAATGCTGGTGGAATTATCATAGATAATGGACTTATGGTTGAAGCCAAGAATAATTTTGTAACTTGTACTGCTAAAAGAAGAGTAATGATCAAGAAGATCTGTCTTGAAGAAATTGTGGGATTCTCTTTTTTTGAAACTAATATCAAAACTCCGGAACTAATAAGTATTTCATTGAAGGTCAAAAGCCAAGAAAAGATATCTGAGATATTTAAAGGCGAGATAAGAAGTAACTTATAAGAAGAAATTATTGAAATCAAAATGCATAATAAAAAAATTATAAGATTATCTATTCTTGAAATTTTAATTGGTTGTTTTTCTGGGACTTGACTTCTCCTCCACAGATAAAACAATTTCTTTAAGGTAGTTGTGATGTTTTGCACAGAATATATATAAATCTATTTGAATAATTTAAAATTATAGGCATGCTAGATGTAAAAAGGAGATGTTTTTCTAAATGTCATTAAAATTAGACGGTAAAAAATTATCTCTTGAAATTGAAGAAAGATTAAATGACTATATCTCTAGTAATAAAAAAATTGCAAAAAGAGCTCCCGGTTTAGCGGTAATAAGAATAGGTGAAGACCCTGCTAGTGGTGTTTACGTTAATAACAAGGAAAAAGCATGTTCAAGGATTGGAATAAAGAGTTTTATCTTTCATCTAAATGAACGTGTAGAGCAAAAAGAAGTTGAAAAATTAATAATTAAACTTAATTCTGATAAGGATATTGATGGTATGTTACTACAACTTCCTATCCCAAAGAAGTTTGACGAGCAAAAACTGATCAGCCAAATTAACCCAAGCAAAGATGTAGATGGATTAAATGAGATAAACATCGGCAAGTTAGTGAAAAATGAACCTGCCATGAGATCATGTACCCCCGCTGGAATTATAAATTTATTAAGATCCCAAAACATTACAATTGAAGGTAAGAAAATTGTTGTTATTGGAAGAAGTTTGCTTGTTGGGAAACCCCTTTCGCTTATGTTGTTGAATCTAAATGGCACTGTAACAATGACTCACTCAAAAACATTAAATTTGAAAAAAGTATGTAGAGAAGCCGATATTCTAATTGCGGCTGCAGGAAAACCTAATCTTGTAGATTCTAGTTATGTGAAAGAGGGAGCAGTAATTATTGATGTTGGTATACATAGATGTAAAACTTCCGATAAAAATCAAACCAGATTGTGTGGCGATGTATTATTAGAAGATGTCATTTCTAAAGTATTTGCTTACACACCTGTACCAGGAGGTGTAGGACCAATGACGGTAACAATGTTACTTGTAAATACTATTTTTAGCTGGCAAAAACAATTTGGTTTATCATCAATTCTTAATGACCTTTTGCCATAAATTCCAAGATGAAAAAAAATTTTACTAAATATATAAAATGACTGAAGTTATAAATAGTATTTCTGATTTTGAAAAATATCTTAAAAACACAAAAAAGGTTGTAGAAGAAGCACTTGATTTTTCCTTAGGCCCTGAGAATCCAGAAATATTAAGAGAATCAATGAGATATTCCCTTTTAGCTGGAGGGAAAAGAATACGTCCAATTTTATGTTTAGCATCTTGCTCACTGGCTGGAGGAGAACCCTCTCTTGCTGTTCCTACCGCGGTAGCAATAGAAATGATCCACACAATGTCCTTGATTCATGATGATTTGCCCGCCATGGATAATGATGACTTGAGGAGAGGTAGGCCTACAAACCATAAAGTATATGGAGATGCCATAGCTATTCTTGCAGGCGATGCTTTATTAACAAGGGCCTTTGAAATGGTCTCTTTAAGAAGCCCTGGAGTCGATCCAAATAGATTATTAAATGTAGTTGGCGAACTATCCCTAGTTGCTGGTGCACCAGGCCTAGTAGGGGGACAAGTTGTTGATTTAGAATGCGAAGGCAAAGAAGTCGACCTTGAAACTCTCGAATATATTCATCTACACAAGACTGGGGCTTTATTAAAGGCCTGCGTAAGAACAGGCGCGATGATCGCAGGGGCCAATGAAAAACTATTAGAAGCTCTGACAACATATGCAGAGGGAATTGGTTTAGCATTTCAAATAATAGATGATATTCTTGATTTAACTTCCAGCAGCGAAAAGCTTGGTAAAACTGCCGGCAAAGATCTTTTGGCTGACAAGACTACTTATCCTAAATTACTTGGAATGGAGGAGTCAAAGCAAAGAGCATTTGATTTAGTTGAAAAAGCCAAGAAAGCAATTGAACCTTGGGGTGCAGACGCAAAATATTTAATATCTCTAGCCGACTTTATTACAAATAGAGACAGATAATAATTCTAATTTATGTCTGATTTTTTTTCTTTTTTTAATAATTCAGTTCTTTTCTGGAGCTTATTATCCTGTTTTTTAGCTCAATTTTTTAAAATCGTATTCAATTTCTTTTCAACTGGAGAGATAAGATTTGGAATTATGTTCGAGACGGGTGGAATGCCTTCGAGTCATTCCGCCTTAATAACTGGTGCCTCATCCGGTATTGGTTATGAATTGGGATTTGATAGCTCAATATTCGCATTATCAGTTGCTGTAGCACTAATAGTTATGTATGACGCTAGTGGTGTACGAAAATCAGCTGGAATTCAAGCTGCAGAAATCAATAAGCTGTCAAAAAAACTGGACCCTCTATCTGAATTACTTTTAAAAGAAACCCTTGGCCATACAAAAATTGAAGTCATGGTGGGGAGTTTTTTAGGACCATTAATCACATTGCCAGGAATGTTTTTTTTAGGTTCTCCTTTGAAAATATTTGATTTGATAATAAATTAAGAATGCTTTGAAAAACTAATTTGGGTGGCATCAATAAAGTTTTTCGCAACTTCTGGAGAACTTGGCAAATGTAAGTGAATCCAACTTGCATGTAATTTTTCATCAAAAAAACCTTCATTTTTATATTCAGTTTCCCAAGATTTAATTTTCCATGGGGAAGAAAGTTTATTCTGATGATCAGCTTTTCCTAAATCAAGTTCAGATAAATTATTTTCAATTTCCCAATAATGAAATTCATGTCCTCTAATTAATTGATTTTGTTTAATGATCGGAGTATCTTTTAAACCCTCAATATATCTATAACCTACTGAAAGTTTACTTTTTTTTGATCTAAAAGGCAGGATGCCACTCATTTTATGATTATTACCATTTTCATCATTAATAAAGTCTCCTAAAATCATCATCCCTCCACACTCTGCATATATAAATCCATTTTTGCGGAATTTCCTTAACGAATTTAAACTTTTTAAAGAGTTACTTATATGATCGGCATATTTTTCAGGGAACCCCCCCGGAATAATTAAAGAAGAAGCCTCATTAGGTATTTCTTCATCATCATAAATACTCCATGAAATCAATGGTATGCCTATTTCAGCCAAAAACTCCTTAGTTTCAGGGTATTGAAAATGAAAGATTTTATCTTCTGCAATTGCGATAGGTTTATTTTTGTCTATTTTAAAATCTTTAAAATTGAAAGAATTAAATATCTTCTTTTGAGGAGATTTCAGAAATTTAATTAGCGAAAATACTTTAAGATGTCTTTCGGCGAAATTTGCAAAATATTCAACATCAATTTCTTTTCCATTATCCATTGGAGATATCAATCCTAAATTAGCTTTTTGTAAAGTTATTTTTGAATCAGATGGTAAAAACCCAAGAATTTCGATTTCTTCATTTTTAAAAACTTCTTTGATTAATTTTTTATGTCTATCTGAATTAACGTTATTAAATATAATTCCTACTATTGACAGTTCACTATCGAAATCTCTAAAACCTCGAATAGTCGCCAAAAGAGAAGCCACTTGACCTTTAGCATTAACAATAAAAATTATTGGGGCATTGAGAAGTTTAGAGATATTTGCTGTGCTGGAATAGGTTGTTGACCCTAGTCCGTCAAATAGACCCATTGCTCCTTCAATTAATGTTAATTCATATTTCAAAGAATGTTTAAAAAAACTTTCTTGAACCCATTTTTCACCACTTAAAAAAATATCTAGATTCCTACAAATAGGTTGGCCAATTGAACTAAGTTGTTGTTGATCAAGATAATCTGGACCAACTTTGAAAGTTTGTATACCTATACCTTTTGAGAACGCCCAACAAGATAGCAAAAGCGATAATGTAGTTTTTCCACTATCAGTTGAAGGAGAAGATATTACACAAGGCATTTATTAGTTATTAAAACCATTAAATATTTGGAGGGCTATATTAATAGAATTTTCAAAAAGAGGACTGGTACTGCCTCTACTACTTCCTAATAATTTACTAACATCATACTCTGATGTAGAGAAAGAATTTGGAACAACTTGTTCTATTAATTCCATATCAGCCATTCCCCCTGCTTCAAGTCTCATACATTCCACTGATTCGCAGCCAAGTATTACACAAGTGTTATTTTTTTGAACCTCACTAATTCTTGAAATCAGCCTCAATCCAATAACTTGTCCTAAATGAATACTTGGATTTCCCAAAGATAAGGGATTAATTGATGTAGATATTATTTCGCCATTAGTTCTTTCAAACTTTATTTTTGTTAATTCTGCATCCATTTCAGCTCTTAGAAAAGACCAACCAAGTTTATCGCTAATCCATGAAATCAAAAACAAAGCTTGAATCATATGATCTCCTGCAATATCAATATCAATATCAGTAATATGGTCTAAAATTGGTCTCCTTGAAGGGGGATCAAAAATCATTGCCAATGATTCCCTCCAATTTTTCAGTCTAACCCAATTCAAATCATTAATAGCTTTATTTGAATTTTTTAATTGATCTAAAACATTTAAACATCTCTTAGGCGATCCAAGAGCCGTATCAATTATTAACCTAAGACCATAATTAGTAAAATATTCGAAGATTTCAGGCGATTCATCCAAACTTCCATTCCACCACAACCATGAAGGTAATTCATCAATAGATAATTCATCAATTATTTTTAATCCTTTATTAGATATTGAGGCTGAGTCCCCCCTAATAACAACTAAATCCCCACATATAGGTTGCATAGCTGAAGTATCACTTAATGGACAGTAAGCGGATACAAAAGTTTTGATATCAGAATTCTTATTTAAGGTTGGCGCTAGAGTTATTAATCTTCTTGGATTCAATGTACTTATTGATGATTCAAAAAATTGGCCTCTAAAGTCTTCAAAGTCTTTATTAGATAAATTTTTCTTCAACGAATTCAATAATTCTTCACTATGGATGGAAGTAGAGAGAGGAAGTCCTTGATCTAATATAAATTTTTTAGCAACTTCAATTATCTCTGTACTAAAATTTCCAGTAATTGGTCCATTTACTAATCCTTTTTGAACCATACATTGTTCTAGCCAAGCAGGTTGCCAGACCATTAATGTAAAAGTATTAGCTCCACTATTATCTTTATCTTCTGAAATCCATAATTTATTAAGGTAATTAGAAATTTCCTGATAAGGCAGCTCTAACGGGGTTTGAAGTGTTAATTGAGGTTTCATTTTTAAGGTCTACGCCAGAAAATATTATCTTTTGAAATTAATTGATCAGACTCAGGCGGTCCCCACGTCATAGATTCATAATTATAGATAGGTAACTTCCAAGGAGAATTATCCATTAATTCTATTAACGGCGTATAAAGTTTCCAGGCTGCCTCTACTTCATCACTTCGGGTAAATAAGGTTGGGTCAGAAAGCATTGCATCAGCTAATAATCTTACATAGCCTTCATCTGAGGGTTCTCCAAATGATTCATCATAAGAAAATTCCATCTCAACAGGTCTTGATTTCATTCCAGAACCAGGAGATTTTACCTCGAATTTGAAAGTTGCACCTTCATTTGGCTGAATTCTAAGGATGAGTTGATTTGGGGCAGGATTTATTATTGTTGATTCAAACAAATGTACAGGAACATCTTTAAAAGTCAAGACTATTTCACCAAGTCTTTTAGGTAGTCTTTTACCTGTTCTCAAATAAAAAGGAACCCCTTGCCAACGCCAGTTATCAACGAAAACTTTTGTAGCAATATAAGTTTCTGTTGTGCTATTACAATTAACACCATCTTCCTGTCTATATCCTTTGAGTCGATTTGAAATATTTCCTCCCTCTCCATATTGACCTCTTATGCAACAATTCCATGGTTCATTTTCGTCAGCAAGTTTTGAAGCTTGAAGAACCTTGGCTTTTTCATTTCTTATTGCTTCTGGTTCAAACTTTCCAGGAGGTTCCATAGCAGTAACAGCAAGCATTTGAGTCATATGATTTTGAAGCATATCCCTTAAAGCACCTGAGCTTTCGTAATAACCTGCTCTATCTTCAACGCCCACTGTTTCAGATGAAGTAATTTGAACACTTGATATATAATTTCTGTTCCAAATTGGTTCAAAAATAGTGTTAGCAAACCTCAAAACAAGAATATTTTGAACTGTCTCTTTACCCAAATAATGATCAATCCTATAAATTTGACTTTCTTCAGCACAACTTTGAACGATCTTATTCAATTTTTTTGCGCTCGAATAATCTCTTCCAAAAGGTTTTTCAATCACTAAACGACTTTTCTTAGGGTCATCTAAAAGACCAGCTGCTTTAAGAGCTTTACATCCACTTGCATAGAAATTCGGAGATACTGATAAATAAAATGTTCTATTCCCATGTGTAGCTTGTGTTTTATCAATTTCATTTAATCTTCTAGAAAGCCTAACTACATGATCACTTTGTTGTAAGTCGACTGGTTCATAGAAAAGATAATTAGAAAATTGTTCCCATTCTCTTTCTCTACCAAATATTTGATTTGATAGCTTTACTTTCATTTTTTCTCTAAACTCATTGTCAGTCCAAGGTCTTCTCGCACAACCAACTATTCCAAATTCACTAGGAATTCTTCTTTGCAAATAAAGTTCGAATAAGGCTGGTATTAATTTTCTATGGGTAAGATCTCCACTAGCGCCAAATATTACTAAGCATTGTGGAGAAATAACTCTTTCTTGCCGTAAACCTAATCTTAAAGGATTACTTAAAGTTGAAGGCATATTTTTAGTATTCTTTATTTAAAATCCTCTTTTTTTTTAATATTAGCTACACATTGTGTCTAAACCAAAAAGTATTTAGTTGGTGAAACTTAAATTTAAATATAAAAGATTTAGTAGGTTTCTACGTGCCATCTTCCTGCTTTTTTTAGTTGAGGTCTTAAATCTGACCAGTTCAAGCCTTTTTCTTCTGCTGCCTTAGTCATTGCTTCATCTATTCCAGGCTCCATACCCTTTAATCCACAAAGATATATATGTGTCTTTTCATCTTCAATCATATTGAAAAGTTCATTAGCTGATTCTAAAACTCTGTCTTGAATATACATTCTTCCACCTTTTGTATTTTGCTGTTCACGACTAATAGCTTTTGTGTATTTAAAATTATCTGGATTGTCAGTAAGGTATCTTTGAAGATCTTGTTCATATAATAAATTAGCTGATTTTGGAGCACCCATAAATAACCAGGCTTTACCTTTGAAATTCCACTTATTTTTTTCTTTTTCAGTGGGCTCGAACATTCTTCTTAAATAAGCCCTCATTGGAGCTATTCCAGTCCCAGTGGCCAACATAATAATGTTTGAGTCCTCAGCGTCAGGGAGAAGCATCTCTTTACCTACAGGACCTGTTATTTTTACTTTATCTCCAGGCTTAATATCGCATAAATAAGTGGAGCAGACACCGTTAATGGTTTCACCATCTTTCTCATACTGTAGCTGTCTTACACAAAGAGAAACTGTATTTCCATTAAAGTCATCTCCATGTCTAGTGCTAGCTATTGAGTAAAGTCTTAATTTATGAGGTTTCCCGTTGGCATCTTCACCAGCGGGCATAATTCCAATACTTTGACCTTCTACATAATTTAAAAATGGATCACTATCTTTAAGGTCGAAAGTTATGTGATTAACTCTACCAATTGCTCCTTCTTTAAGAAGACTATAGTTGTCAATAACTGTACCTTCGTATGGTGTCTTTGGGCGATAAATATTGACTGGAACATCTGCATGTTTTTTCTTTGCCACTTTTGGAGTTTCTATTTTCGGAGATTCTATTTTTGAATTTTCTAATTTAGAAATAGATGCTTTTTTGGGTTCCACAGCTTTTGACTCAGGTTTTTTTGTTTTTGCTTCTTCAACGAATTTTAAAGCTCTTTTATTAAAAGTTGTGAGTATAAAATAAAAAACAGCAATTACTACTGGTATATGAGCTAATCCGCCTGCGATTACTTTTGCTTGTGAATACATTTTTTAGATTTCTTTAATAAAAGATTATCAATTTGTAGTTTAATTTGTATTGATTTTACAAAAATGGTTACGTTTTGAGATCGGAATAATTAGATGAAAATATTTTTATTTTTCAGTAAAAGTTGTTTTTATCTGTATAGTTACACAGAAACAATTTTTTATCTAATTAAAAAATTCGTTGTATGAATAATCCTCAAGAATCAATAAATCATTCTAAAGACAATGATTTCAGGACAATTGAGCAGACGATGGAAAAGCTTTCTGCCGGAACTAGACGACTGGCAGCTCAACTTACAACTTCTGCGAGTTTCGATTCTTTATGGAGTGTTTTAACAGATTATGATCGGCTAAATCTCTATATACCAAATCTTTTATCGAGCAAAAAAATATTTCATAAAGGAAATAATGTCCACCTTAAACAAATTGGAGCTCAGGATTTTCTTGGCATGAAATTTTCAGCTGAAGTAACAATCGACTTATTAGAAGATAAGGAGCTTGGCCTCTTAAAATTTAATTTGATAAAGGGAGATTTCAGGAAATTTGAAGGTAGTTGGAAAATACAAAATATTAAAAATACTTCAAAAAATTCATTAATTTATGATCTTACTGTTCAAGGTTGCCAGTGGATGCCAATAGGTATGATAGAGAAAAGACTGAAAAAGGACCTTTCAGAAAATTTAATTGCCGTAGATAGGCAAGCAAAATCATCAAAAAGATCTTTATAAATTAAATTAATAGCCCCAAGGGGATTCGAACCCCTGTCGCCTCCGTGAAAGGGAGGTGTCCTAGGCCTCTAGACGATGGGGCCAAGGAAATAGCATATCAGCTTATTAAAAACTAAGAGTAAGGCTATCCTTTCGTCAAGTATTGTTGCTCTTTGTTTTGTCCTTGCCACACAGGTACAGTGAAATGGAAGCACGAACCTAAATTAATCTCAGATACAACCCATATTCTTCCTCCATGGACCTCTACAATTCTCCTGCATACTGATAACCCTATACCAAATCCTGAAGTTCCTTCAGAAGTCTGTGGAAGTCTAACTCTATCGAGAAAAATTCTTTTTTGTTCGCTTAAAGGAATACCTGCACCTTTGTCACAAATTGTTATTTCTACCCATTGATTTGTCTTATGAATCATGGTGATTTTTATAGATCCAGAATCTTTAGAAAATTTAATAGCATTTTCAATTAAATTTAAAAATACTTGCCTCATCCTTCTTTGATCTGCAAATACACTTGGCAGATCAGATGGGATATCAGTATCAATTTCAATATTCCTTAATCTCCAGAATTTTTCTAATTCGAGTATTACTTCAGCACTAATATTACCTAAATCAATTTTCTGAGGATTAAATAATGCTTCCCATTTAGTTGTTCCAACCTCTAAAAGATCCTGAGACAAGAATTCAATCTCTTCTAGACGTCTTTTAATTACCTCTTGCAATTTTGAAATATCTATTTGTCCGAGTTTTTGACTTTGAACAGCCAAAGTAGCAGCAGTTAAAGGTGTTCTTAATTCATGCGCAACCATTCTTAATAATCTTTCTTGGGACTCTATTCTTTTTGTTAATGTCTCATTTTCTTGTCTTAAAACGAGAAGTTCGTCTTCCAATAGAAATTCTTTTTGAGTTCTTATTGAATCAATTTTGGATGCTTGCAAATTAATCCCAAGATTTTTTGTGAGACCTTCCTGTGTCCACCTTGGCAACCATTTTTGCAACTGAGAGAAAATATTACTTCCAGCAAATATCTGCTTTGGAGCAGGGGAAACCTTTATGAGAGCAGGAATAGCGACTAATCTGTGTAATTCAAGTAATTCCGGCTGCTCTTTAGGCTCAGAAATCTGTAGAGATATCTCAAAATCACAATCATCTGATTCTAAATAAGCTATTAAGGACTTAATATCGTTACTAGAAAGTTGATTCCTAGCTGCCACAAGTATTAATTTTAACTCTTTTTTGTCATTCAAATCATTTCCTCTGAAGTGTTGAAAAGCTGTTAATCCTTAATAAACACCTTAAGATATTTTTTTTTATTTTACAGATAGGCTATGAAATAGATAAAGCTTATTTATATATGGTTGCTACTAATCCAAAGAAAAATTTACATTTTGGTGAGAATCCTCCAGAAATCAATCTGAATAGTAATTTAAAAAGATGGTTTTTGAGGAATATTGGGTTGTGGAAATCTAATAGGACGTATTTTCTTGATGATGAACAAAAAACTTACAACTTAATTATGAATATTAATATACAAGCTCTCAAGAGTAAATCCGAATGGGAGTCGCATTATAAATTCACTTGGTACCCAGAAAAAAAATATAATTTCTTTGACGAAAATCCCCAATATAAAGAACGAGGAGAAATGCTTGCATTCTTAAAAGGCCATCAACTTATAAGAGGAAATTTTTATTTAAGTAATGACGAAGGGATTTCAAATATTAAGCAAGTCGACGAACACGAAATGATTTTTGAATCTTCTTACAAAGATTGGTATATACTTGAACATACAAGACTTGTAGATGCAGATAATTATAGATTTAGGGTTATATATTCATGGAATAATAATAAGCTAAAAATAGTAGAGACTCATCACGAAATTAAAATTATTAAATAAATTCTGTTTGCAAATTTAGTTTAAAAAATAAAAGTGTTATCTTTAAATAATATTAGTTAAAAATAAGTCAAATATGGGCTTTAAAATATCAAAAGTTTTTGCAATTCCTTTAATTTTTTCATCTTTTTTGCTTGTTATTAATAATGTATTTAATAATGTAAGTGCAAATGTCAAAAATTCGCCCGCCAACAAAAATGATTTAGATTTATATCATGGGATGGGAGTTTCATTCTTATGTAATGCGACAAGAAAGGGATTTGATTTAGATTTCCCTAAAACATTAAACGTTGCTTCAGCCACCTTCGCATCAGTAGTTTCACAAAAACATGGAGGTAAAATAATAGAAAGAAAGAAAGAACAAACAGTTGACATGAAACAATTACAATTTATTTCATCTCTGCAATTAGTTGAATCTGCTCTTCAAGTTTGTCCGGATAACGTTCCAGAAAAAATTGAAAAACAATTTAAGATTGAAACTGAGAGACTAAAAAAATTACAGGGGTTGTAAATAAATAATTTCTCTTATCTAAACATTGAACTAACGGAACTCTCTTCGTGAATCCTCCAAATGGCTTCCCCCAACATATTTGCGACAGAAAGTACTTTTAATTGTGGAAAATTATCTTTGTGCATAACTGGTATGCTGTTAGTTACTATAACCTGTTCGAAAAGATTCTTAGTACTTAATCTTTCATAAGAGGGAGGGGAAAATACAGCATGTGAGGCACATGCGAATATTCTATTAGCTCCTTCTTTTTTTAGTAAATTAGCTCCAGAACAAATTGTGCCTCCTGTATCTATCATGTCGTCTATAAGAATAGCCGTTTTACCTTTGACTTCCCCAATAACCGTTAGACTTTCAGCAATATTATGCGCGGATCTCCTTTTATCAATAATAGCCAACGGCGCATCTTTCATTAATTTTGCAAATGCTCTTGCTCTTGCCACTCCCCCTACATCAGGGGAGACTACAACTATTTCTTCTAAATCTAAAGATTCTAGATAATCAATTAATACAGGTGAACCATAAATATGATCGCATGGTATGTCAAAATAGCCTTGTATTTGAGCCGAGTGTAAGTCCATAGCAAGAACTCTATCAACTCCTGATTTCTCTAATAAATTAGCAGTTAGTTTTGCAGTTATAGACTCTCTTCCTGAGGTCTTTCTATCAGCCCTTGCATATCCAAAATAGGGAATTACAGCCGTTATTTGTCTTGCAGATGCTCTCTTGCATGCGTCAACCATAATCATAAGCTCCATTAAACTATCGTTTACAGGAGCGCATGTAGGTTGTATGAGGAATACATCACAACCTCTAATAGATTGCTGAATCTGGACATAAAGTTCTCCATCTGCAAATCTTTTAGATATTAAAGGTACATTTTCAATCCCTAGGTATGATGCAATTTCTTCAGCTAATTTAGGATTTGTTGTTCCACTTACTAGCCTTAATCTACTATTACTTAGATTAAAGTCTGATTCTTTACTCTGCATTGCCGTGATAAAACTTGTCACGAAATTTGCACTATAAAACTATATTCTTATCGTAGTCGTTTATGCGAATTTCGCAAAAGATAATGACTATATGTTTTCAAAAGTCACATTAATTAAGCAAAAAATTGTTGATTAAAAATTATAATTTATATTTATTAAGTCTTAATAAAACAGGAATAATATTTGTCAATTAAAAAAAATTTGTATATGGTTGAATTTAGAGAATTAAACAAATTTTAAGTTTAAAGAATCAAAATATAATTAAAACATGCCTATAGAGTCAATTCTTGCAAAAAAATCATTAGGCGTACTTATGCATCCTTCATGTATCCCAGGAGGAAGAGTATGTGGAACTTTTGGTAAAGGAACTAAAGAGTGGATAAAAAAACTACATAAGCATGGGATTGAATACTGGCAATTTTTACCTCTTACACCTACTGACTCTACAGGTTCTCCATATAGTTCCCCATCTAGTTTTGCATTAAACCCATGGTTTTTGGACGTAGATGATTTAATCGAGAAGGGTTTTATCTTTATTGCAAATAAAGAAAATCTAGGCCCAACAAATCAGAATAAAGATCATATTGATTTTGATAGTGCGGATAACTTAACAAAAAAATTAGGTCCCCTCCTTTTGCAAGGTTGGAGTTCGCAATCTGAAGAAAGAAAAATTAATTTTAATAAATGGATCAGTAAGAATTCCTGGGTAGAAGATTATGCAACATTTGTTGTAATTAGAGAGGAATTTAATATGTTGCCTTGGTGGGAATGGCCTCAAGAATTTAAAACAAAAAATAACAAGTTCTTAAAGTCTTGGATTAAGAAAAAAAGTGAAGATATACTTATTAAAAAATTAATTCAATGGCATCTTGATGAGCAATGGAGCGCTATTAAAAACTTTGCAACATCAAGAAATATTAAGCTAATAGGAGATTTGCCTTTTTATGTCTCTAGGGACAGCGCCGACGTATGGAGTAATAAATCATTATTTTCAATTTTTAAAAATGGAGATTTAATTTTTCAAAGTGGTGTCCCACCTGATTATTTTTCATCAACAGGACAATTATGGGGCACCCCAACTTACTTTTGGTCAAAACATAAGAGGACAAATTTTGAATGGTGGAGAAAAAGATTCCAAAGGCAATTTGAACTTGTGGACATACTGAGATTTGATCATTTCAGGGGTTTAGCGGGTTACTGGAGAGTTAATGGCAGTTCTGAATCGGCAATTATTGGGAAATGGATAAATTCTCCTGGGAGGACACTATTAAATAAAGTAAAAAAGGATATAGGGGCTAATTATTTACCAATTATTGCGGAGGATCTGGGAGTAATAACCCCAGATGTAGAGAAATTAAGGAAAAATTTTGAACTACCTGGCATGAAAATATTACAATTTGCTTTTGACGGCAATGAAGATAATCCATATTTACCTAAGAATATTGAAGGAGCAAATTGGGTTGTTTATACAGGTACTCATGACAATTCTACTTCCGTTTCATGGTGGAAATATTTAGATTATGAATCCAAAAAAAGAATAAAAGATGAGTACAAATTTTCAGAAAATCCTTCTTGGGATTTAATAGAAATTGGCATGGGGACAAATGCTAATCTCTTTATCGCTCCAATACAAGATCTATTATCTTTAGACGATTCAAGTAGATTAAATAAGCCTGGAACTACAAAAAATAACTGGAAATGGAAGTTAAATCGATCTTTAGAAGAAATAGAAGATAACATAAAAATTTTTAGTGAACTAGGAAATAATTTTGGGAGAACTAGAAAGTAGAATTTATTAAAAATTATTTATCAATGATTTTATTTTCAATATTTTGAATCTCGATAACATTTACATTTAAAATAAAGTATCTCTTTAGTATAAAGATAGTTAGAACTAATATAAAAAAATACAAAAGACTACCTTGCCAAGTATTGATAGGATCGAATTTACTAAACAGAAAATTCTTTCCCCCTTTCTTTAAAATTTTTCTTTCTCTAACTGCTAATTTTAATAATGCATTTTTTTTTAAAGCTAAGCATTCCTCTAATTTAATTAATATAGATCTTATAAAAGGATATTCTGGCCTAATATTTTTATTATTATTTTCAATTGAATTAATTATTCGTTCAGGAATTTTTGAAATGTAAGACAATTCCTTTATTGTAAGGTTTTGTTGAATTCTTGCTTCTTTTACTAATTTTGCTATTTCTATATATTGATCAACTAATTCAAGACTAAAGTCTTTATTTTCTTGAGATTTTTTATTAAATAAAAAGAGATTTTTCAAAATATTCATTTAATATTTCTAAGCTAATTAATCGTTTTACTACTTAATTTTAAAAAACATAATTTAATCAATTCTAATTGAATTAAAATAAAATCATAAGTAAATTTATTAGATATAAATATAAAAACTAAACTGAAGAAATAATATTTTGCACTGCACTTTTTGCAATATTCAGAGGGCTAAAAGTATCTCTAATTAAAGCTAACAGTTTTTTCGCATCAGTTAACTCTAATTTTTCATCTTTTATAAGACTTAAAAGAAGATTCTTCCTAACTTGGGATCCTTTTTTACTGACAAATAATTTCAATCCAGCATTCGCAACTGGTATAAGATCTGAATTAATATTTTCTGAATCTTTAAATAAAATATTTAATAAACTTTCAACTTTTTCGATTTGAATTCGACCTTTTTTATCAAATACTACTTCTATAAGAATGTCTAAAATCTCTTCTGAATTATCTGTAAGTAGTTTTTTAGCTATATATGGATATGCGATTTTTAAAATTTTAAATTCAGGGTCTAATCTTAGCGCTAACCCTTCTTGACTAACAACGGCTCTTATTATTAAGGCAAACCTACTGGGAACTCTGAAAGGGTAGGAATACATTAGTTTTGAAAACTTATCAGTTACATTTTTAAGATTAAATTCACCAACCTGAGCCCCTAAAGATCGACCTAGAACTTCTTTTAATGGTTCAACAAGCTTATGAAGATCTTGTTCTTTGGTTAAAAAACCTAATTTCTGGAAATCTTCTGCAAGAAGATAATACTCTTCATTTATTATGTGAACAATTGCCTTAATAAGAGTAAGTCTATCTAAATTTGTAATAGTATCCATCATTCCGAAATCAACATAAGCTAGATACCCACAATCTTCATTTCCTCCTTTGAGAGCAAACATATTGCCAGGATGTGGGTCTGCATGAAAATATCCAAATTCAAATAATTGCTGTAGTCCACTAATGACACAAGTCTTTATAAAAGAAGCAGGTACTAAGTTATTTTCCTCCAATAAAGCTCTATCTCTCAACTTAACTCCATCAATCCAAGAAGTTGTGATGACCCTTTTGGATGAAAACTGTTTTTCTAATTTAGGAACAAAAATATTTGGATTTTCTTTGAATAAATTAGCAAACCTTAAAGCATTTTCGGCCTCTTTTTGATAGTCAATTTCATCAAAAAGTGCCTTGCCGAATTCATCTATTATTTCTCCAATTCCAACACCTATATTTAATGGTAAGAATGGAGAAAAAAAAGTTCCTAAAAACCTTAAGATTACAACATCCCTTCTTATGAGAAAGTACAATTTTGGCCGCTGCACTTTAACAGCTAGATAAGTATTATTTATTTTTGCTTTATATACTTGCCCTAAGCTTGCTGAAGCGATAGGACTATCTGGAAACTCATCAAATAATTCATTAGCAGATGCTCCAAGTTCCTCTCTAATAATTTCTAAAGCAATTTTGTGATCAAACGCTGGAAGATTATCCTGTAAGTTTGTTAGTTCTGTAAGCCAATCCTGTCTAACAAGATCTGGTCTAGTTGAAAGTGCCTGGCCTAATTTTATAAAACAAGGTCCTAAATCTGTTATCACATCAAATAGGTATTTCGAAAGATTTTTTTGTACATTTTTATTTTTACTGTTACCTTGAAAAAGTATTCTTAAAAAAAGAAAAATAAAAGTTAAAAGGATATATAAAACTCTTGGTATAAAAATCCATGGTCTCAACATCAACCAAATTAAGTCATATTTTGCTGAATATTTCGAATAAGAATTTTTCATTAAAATTAAAAAATATCAAACAGGGATACCATTTAATTAATTCTATATATATCAACAATACTTTATGAGCATTTCATCTTTTCTAACTAAAAAGTTTGTAAAGTCTCTTTTCTTTCCCGCTCATAACAGAGGGTCAGCTTTACCAAAGAAATTAGTGAAATTATTAAAAAATCCGCCTGGGTATTGGGACTTGCCCGAATTACCAGAAATAGGTTCGCCACTATCCAAAAGCGGATTAATTTCTAAATCTCAAAGAGAATTCTCTAAAAAATTTGGAGCGAAAGGATGTTTTTTTGGAGTTAATGGGGCTTCTGGATTAATACAATCAGCAGTAATTGCAATGGCAAATCCAGGCGAAAATATCTTAATGCCTAGAAATGTTCATATAAGTGTTATTAAAACCTGCGCAATGCAGAACATAAATCCAATTTTTTTTGATCTAGAATTTTCTATAGAAACGGGTCATTACAAACCAATTACAAAAGTTTGGTTGGAAAATGTATTTCAAAATTTAAATATTGATGAGAATAAAATTGTAGGGATAATTCTTGTAAGTCCCTCTTATCATGGTTATGCCGGAGATTTAAAGCCTTTAATAGATTTTTGTCATCAAAAAAATTTACCTGTTTTAGTTGATGAAGCCCATGGTTCTTATTTCCTTTTTTGTGAAAACCTTAATTTACCAAAACCTGCCTTATCATTAAACGCTGATTTAGTCGTTCATTCATTGCATAAGTCTCTCAATGGTTTAACTCAAACCGCGGTACTTTGGCATAAAGGAGACTTGATAAATGAACATAATTTAATCAAGAGTATTAATTTATTGCAAACTACTAGTCCAAATTCCTTATTACTTTCTTCCTGTGAAGAGTCCATTAAAGACTGGCTCAATAAAAAAAGTTTATCAAAATATCAAAAAAGAATTGTAGCGGCAAAAAATATCTACAAAAAATTAATTCAAAAAAATATTCCTCTTATAGAAACCCAAGACCCCTTAAAAATTGTCGTAAATACCTCTAAGGCTGGAATAGATGGTTTTACTGCTGATAAATTTTTTTATAGAAATGGCCTTATTGCTGAATTACCAGAAATGATGACTCTCACTTTTTGCCTAGGATTTGCAAATCAAAAAGATTTTCTTAATTTATTTGAAAAGTTGTGGAATAAACTACTATTAAATTCTAAAAAATCATCACGTTTAGAAGTGCTCCAATCCCCCTTTAAATTAGTTGATACACCCGAAATCGGAATTGGAATTGCGTGGAGAAGTGAGACTCGGACTATTCCTTTCTCGCAATCATTAAATAAAATATCTGGAGATATTATTTGCCCTTATCCTCCTGGGATACCTCTACTAGTTCCTGGAGAAAAAATTGATATAGATAGGTTTAATTGGAT
Organism: uncultured Prochlorococcus sp.; assembly: GCA_902591865.1. Taxonomy (GTDB): domain Bacteria; phylum Cyanobacteriota; class Cyanobacteriia; order PCC-6307; family Cyanobiaceae; genus Prochlorococcus_A. The sequence continues at coordinate 47,889 of CACJCK010000005.1, read as the reverse complement.
AAATAATCAAAGTTTATGCAACAAAGATTTGGTAAATTTTAATATAAGAGTCATAACATAGAAATTTCATATGAGATTAAGAAGTGGATTACTTATAGGAATTTTTGGTTTAATCGTTGTTTTGTTGGGGGGATGGTTTTTTACATTGGCAACAGCGTTGCTTACGTATTTAGCATTATTGGAATTTTTTAGAATGGCAGAATTTAAAGGTATAAAACCAGCTACAAAAACCACATTATTTTCATCTTTCATTATTATAATTTCTACTTATCTTGAGACCATTGGTTTTCTTGAAGGAGAAATATCAAATTCAATTTTGCCAATCTGTTCAGTTGGAATATGCACTTGGTTACTTTTGCAACCAAAACCTGGAACAATTTCAGATATTGCAGCCTCTATTTTTGGATTATTCTATTTAGGGTTTTTACCTAGTTACTGGATTAAGTTGAGGGGATTAGATTCGGTGATAATAAGTTCAAATGAGGGGTTTTTTTCGTTTGAGAACTTATCAAATACTACAGGTCTTCATTTAACAGTAACTTCTTGTTTTTTAATTGTAGCTAGTGATATTGGTTCTTATTTTATTGGTAAGTCATTTGGTAAAACATCTCTTTCTCCAATATCTCCAAGCAAAACTATAGAAGGTTTAATTGGAGGAATATCCTGTTCAATTTTACTAGCAATATTTTTCGCATTTTTAATGAATTGGGAAAATCCATTATTTGTTGGAATCTTATATGGAATTTCTATTTCTCTTATGGCATTAGTTGGGGATTTAATTGAATCTATGATGAAGAGAGATGCGAAAATCAAAGATTCCGGAACTTTTTTACCGGGACATGGAGGAATCCTTGACAGAATTGACAGTTACATCTTTACTCCATCTGTTTTGTATTATATTTTTATACTTCTCAAGTATCTAAATTAATTAAAAATCTTTTACTGATAAAAATAATCTTGAATGATTTTACTAGACAATGATGGTAAATCTACATGTGGAAGATGACCACAATTTTTCAGTCCTACAAAATTTAATTTTTCAATACTTCTTATATTTTTAATTTCTTTTTTCCCAAGAATTCGATCATTTTCTCCACATAATGTTTTAATTGGAATATTTTGGATATATTTATGAGTTCCAGCAAACCCTCCACTTTTTGCAAATGATGCAAGTGAATTTCTCCATCCTTTGCAACCTAGATGAATTGATGCAATTTGCTCTTCCATCTCACCAACACATTTATCTGGGAAAGCAAATGCTTGCCTACAAAGACTTTTTCTGACCTTAGGCAATCCAAGAAATGAGGCGCCAATTTGGTTAAGAGGAAAAGGAATACTCTTAGGTTCTCCAAACAATCCGGCAGGTGACAAAAGGAAAATTTTATCAATAGATTCAGAAATTTCAAAAGCAAGTTTTAAAGCTATTGAGCCTCCCATAGAGGCACCAATAATTTTTAGATTTTTTCTTATTTGCAAGGTTTTAAGGAGATCAATTAAGTACGAAATTATTTTCGAGGAATTGTATTCATTTGTTGCGCACCTAGGACTAAAACCAAAACCTAACAGATCAGGAATTATAACTTGGAAATTTCTTTTTAGTGATTTATATATTCTCCTGAACTCTAAAAAACTACTGTCGAAACCATGAAGGAGAAGTATGGGCTGACCTTTTCCTCCTATAACCACAGGGAATTTTAAAGAGTTCCAGTTTTGGTTAAGTTTTATCCACTTAACGTCATTTGCCAAATATAGACCTAAAGGGTCTAATAGTGACTGTTTGGCACTTTCAAAAAATTCCATATTTAAATTATTTAATTTTTCGAAATTATTGTTAGTCAAAGAGATGTTTATATCTTAATTTTTTGTTGTTCAAAATTTGCAATGACCTTTAGTATATCTCGTTTATGAATTTCAAAAGGCAAAAAGTGAATCTCAGATTTATCTCGACAAGTAAAATCAGCAATTTTCTCTAAATTATTGTTTTCAAAAACATTTATCCCAAGTTGTTCGATAGTTGTTGGCAAATTCAATTCTTTCATAAGTACCAACAATTGCTTAATTGATTGATCAGCTAATTTATTGTTATTTTTCATTTCTTCTAATCTCAATTGCAATAATAATCCAACCCCAACAATCTCACCATGTAAGAATTTATTTGGAGTAATTATCTGAGTGATTGCATTGTGAATAGCATGTGCTGCCGCAGTCCTACACTTTTCTCCTCCAATACCTCCCACTAATCCTGCAGTAAGACCACACCCCTCTATAGTATTTCGCCAAGAAGGATTATTTTCAAATTCACCATTAAATGCTTTTTTCCCATCTATTAGTAGTTGATCCCGTAAAACTCTTGATATTTGAATAGCTTGTTGAACAAGACCATCTTCTATATTTGAACTTGTTATTGAGGATTCATACCATTTTGCCAAAGCATCCGCTATGCCACTCGCAAGTGTTCTTGATGGAGCTGTTTGAATAAATTTATGATCATATACTAGAATTTTTGGGCAAGATCTTAATGCGACATCCTTTATAAATTGACCATTTTTTGTATATATGTTTGATAGGGCTGTCCAACCTGCACATGTAGAGGCACTAAGAGGGACAGAGATACAAGGGAGGTTGAGACAATCTGCTATAAATTTGCCTGAATCAAGAACTTTACCTCCTCCAGCTGCGATAACAGAATCATTATTGTTCTTTAAAATAATGTCCTTTACTCTTAATATGTCTTCATAACAACAATCAAATTGTAAATTAGAAGAATGAACATTAAGTTCGCATTTTTTTAAATCATTGAAAATTTTATTTCTCAGATTATTCGTTTTAATACTCCTACCTAAGATTAATGGAGTTTTAGTTAATTTAGTAATTTGAGGTAAAGATTTTTCCCAAGCATAATTTCCCCTATAAATAGTTTCTGGAGAGATTGACTGCATATTTACTTTGAATTATTAGAAGTTAGCACTTGCCAACTCTTGAGAAGATTCTTCAGAAGAAATATTTATTGTCACTTTTTTATTATCATCTATATCAACTATGGCTTTATCTCCATCTTTTATCCTTCCAGAAAGTACTTCTTCAGCCAAACTATCTTCTAGTAAACGCATAACTGCCCTTCTCAAAGGTCTTGCTCCGTAGGAAGGGTTATAACCTTCTTCAACAAGTCTTTCTTTGAAAGCTTCAGTGACGTTTAAATTAATCCCTTTATCTTGTAATCGTGAAAAAACTTCTTGTAACATTATTTCAGCAATTTCTTTAACCTCATTTTTAGTTAGTTGTCTGAACACAATGATTTCGTCAAGTCTATTTAAAAATTCAGGTCTAAAATATTGCTTAAGTTCTTCATTGACTAAAGATTTTATTCTATTATATTGGCTATCTTCAACTGAATCTCCCGAGAATTCAAATCCAAGACCGCCTCCCCCTTTCTCAATTACTTTAGATCCGATATTCGAAGTCATAATTAACAAAGTATTTTTAAAATCAACAGTTCTACCTTTAGAGTCAGTTAATCTTCCATCTTCAAGTAGTTGCAATAGTAAGTTAAAAACATCTGGATGAGCCTTTTCAACCTCATCAAATAAAACAACCGTATAAGGACGTCTTCTAACAGCTTCAGTAAGCTGACCACCTTCATTAAAACCAACATACCCAGGAGGCGAACCTATAAGTTTACTAACTGTATGTCTTTCCATAAATTCTGACATATCTAATCTGATCATTGCCTCTTCACTTCCAAAGAAATATGATGCCAATGATTTAGTCAATTCAGTTTTACCTACACCAGTCGGACCTGAAAAAATAAAACTTGCTATGGGTCTATTAGGATTTTTTAATCCAACTCTTGCTCGTCTTATGGCTCTAGAAACAGCTTTTACGGCTTCATCTTGTCCAATTAGCCTTTGGTGAAGCGTTTCCTCCATATTAAGAAGCTTGACTGATTCAGTTTCTGTTAATTTTTGAACAGGAACGCCTGTCCAAGAAGCTACAATATGAGCCACATCCTCTTCACTGACAAGAGGACTTTGTAAGAGTTTAGAATCACTTTCTACGGAATTATCAGCTTCAGATAAATCTCCAGATGTAGATCCATTTTTTTTATTTGCCAATACCTCTTTAATTTTTGCTGACAATTCCATTTCTTTTTCGCGTAATTGTCCTGCTTGGTCAAAATTTTGATCCCTTACTGATTCTTCCTTCTCTTTTTGGACCTGTCTTAGTTCTCTATCTATTTGTTTGGCTTCAGGCGGAAGTTTAGAATTTATTAAACGGACTCTACTTCCAGCTTCGTCGATGAGGTCTATAGCCTTATCAGGCAAAAATCTATCGGATATGTAACGGTCCCCTAAATGAGCCGCTGCCTCAAGAGCATCATCTGTAATTTTTAGACGATGATGTTGTTCGTAACGTTCTCTAAGACCTTTTAAAATTTCAATTGTATCTTCAATAGATGGCTCCCCAACCATCACAGGTTGGAACCTCCTTTCTAGGGCAGCATCTCTCTCAATATGTTTTCTATACTCGTCGAGTGTTGTTGCTCCAATACATTGAAGTTCTCCTCTCGCTAATGCAGGCTTCAGAATATTAGCTGCATCTATAGCACCTTCAGCAGCTCCAGCACCAATTAAAGTATGCACTTCATCTATGACAAGTATTACGTTGCCTGCTGATTTAATTTCTTCCATTATTTTTTTTAACCTTTCTTCAAATTCACCTCTATATTTTGTTCCAGCGACAAGAAGTCCTATATCAAGAGTCAAAACTCTTTTATCTTCAAGTATGTCTGGAATATCTCCAGTTTGTATTCTTTGAGCCAAGCCTTCTGCAATGGCTGTTTTACCGACACCTGGCTCTCCAATAAGAACAGGGTTATTTTTTGTTCTTCTACCTAATATTTGTACTACACGATCTATTTCTGAATGGCGACCAACTACTGGATCTAATTTTGACTCACTTGCTAATTTAGTTAAATTTGTCCCGAATTCGTCGAGGGTAGCAGTTTTTAAATTGCCTTTAGTTGTACTAGCACCTGTTCCAACTTCGGCTGTTTCACCTAACATCCTGATAACTTGAGTTCTTACTTTGGTAAGATCAATATTAAGATTCTCTAGAACTCTTGCAGCAACTCCTTCTCCTTCTCTAATTAAACCCAGTAATAGGTGTTCTGTACCAATGTAATTATGACCTAATTGACGAGCCTCTTCAAGAGATAATTCTAAAACTCTTTTAGCCCTAGGTGTAAAAGGTATTTCTACAGCAACAAATCCTGATCCTCTACCTATTATCTTTTCTACTTCTATTCTTGAATCTTTCAGATTGACTCCAAGTGATTTGAGTACTTTCGCTGCTACTCCAGTTCCTTCTCCTATTAATCCCAAAAGAATTTGTTCAGTTCCAACGAAATTGTGGCCAAGTCTTCTAGCCTCCTCTTGAGCAAGCATTATGACTTTTATAGCTTTTTCTGTAAATCTTTCAAACATTAGAAGATTAAATTCCTATTAATAACCTACCAGTAATATGTCAATTTTGTGTTCAGAATGAGCTTTTGTGAATACCTATATATTGTATTTAAATTAATTAAATCGAACTTTTTTAGAGATATATCAAGAAAATATAGTAATTTAAAGCATTCTGGTTATCCGAACAATTAAATTTTTATACAATTTTAGTTGTTAATTTTTTTTCTTTTAAAAAAGCATGTGACCCATCTTTATAATAATTTTTTCTTATTCCTACAGTAGAAAAATCAAAGCGACTGTAAAATCTTTCAGCAGTAACATTGCCCTGAGAAACCTCCAACAGTAATTTCTTTAGCTTTAATTTTTCACATTTTTTTATTAAAAAACTCATAAGATATGATCCAAAACCATTTTTCCTAAATTTCTTATTTACAACAAAATAATTTATTTGAGCTTCATCAAGGACAACCTGAAAAACACATATTCCAATGACTAAATTTGTAACTAGTAATCCAAATATTTTTGTACCTTCTTTTTTGAATTCGTTAGCCCATTGTTTCTTACTCCATAGGGAAATCGTATTTAAATCTAACTCATAACATAAATCAATATCTTTCTCTTTTAATTGTTTGATAGATATCATTTTATTATGTATGTATATTAAAAAATTCATACCTAGAGTCATTATAAAATATGACAGTGTTGGCAAACTTTATTTAAACTTTTCCTATGGAAGAAAAACAATCTTTTTTAAAACAGAAAATTAACTTGGAAAGTCCCAATAAAAATATCGTACCTGTCACTACATCGATTGCAGAAGATGGGAAATTGTCAGTTGGTGGATGTTCTATTGAAGAGTTAGTTAAGAAATATGATTCCCCTTTATATATTTTAGATGAAATCACTTTAAGAAGTTCTTGTAGAGCTTATAAAAAAGCATTAGAAAAATATTACCCAGGTGAATCTCTCCCCATATATGCTTCCAAGGCAAATAGTTCTATATTCATGAGTAATCTTGTTTCCTCAGAAGGTTTAGGACTTGATGCAGTGTCAGAGGGAGAATTATTAACGGCTATAAAGGGTGGGGTACCAAATGAAAAAATTGTTTTTCATGGGAATAATAAATCTGATAAAGAAATTGATTTCGCAATTAGAAATAACATCAAAATAATTGTAGATAATGACTATGATATAAAGAGATTAAAGGAAGTATCAAATTCATTAAATCATGACTTAGAAATAATGATTCGCTTTACTCCTGGAATCGAATGCCATACACATGAATATATAAGAACAGGTTCATTTGATAGCAAATTCGGTTTTGGAATCGAATATCTGGATAATTTATTTTCAAGCATAAGCGAAACTAAACATTTAAAATTAACTGGACTACATGCTCATATTGGTTCCCAGATCTTTGAACTAGACCCTCATAATGATCTTGGTGAAATAATGGTAAAAGTTATTTTAGACGCCAAAAAATTTGGCCATAATATCAAAGAACTTAATCTTGGTGGTGGTTTAGGCATTAAATATACAAAAAATGACGATCCACCTTCTATCGATCAATGGGTAAAAACAATTTCTAACTCAGTTGTTAAAGCTTGTAAAAAATACAACTTAAATCTTCCAAAATTGATGTGTGAACCTGGAAGATCCATCGTATCTACAGCAGGCATAACAATTTATAAAATTGGATCTTTTAAAGAAATCCCTGGAATCAGAACTTATTTGTCTGTTGATGGCGGGATGAGTGATAATCCAAGGCCAATAACATATCAATCGAATTATTCTGCATGTTTGGTAAAAAACCCCTTTAATGTTAACTCTAAAAACAAATATACAATCGCTGGAAAACACTGCGAATCGGGAGATGTTTTGTTTAAGGAGATAGAACTAGCAAATTGCGAAACAGGAGATCTAATATGTGTTTTTGGCACTGGTGCTTACAATAATTCGATGAGTTCTAACTACAACAGAATTCCTAGACCCGCGGCACTTTTAGTTTGTAATGGAGAAGCAGAGATTATTCAAAAAAGAGAAAGTCCATTTGATCTTTTGAAATATGATGTTTTGCCTGATCGCTTTATTAAATAAAATTAGGTAAATTTAAATAAATTTTGTTTTTAGTGTGAATTTCTGGGGAATTATAAATTTAAAGCTTTTATTAGATGTCTTATTTGCTGTTGGTTTCGGACTTTTATTATTCTCTAGAGTAAAAGAACAACGGACATTATGGCTTCTACGAGGATATTTGTTTTTAGTATCATCCGCATGGTTTATTCAAAGATATGCATACTTACCACTAACATCAAAATTAATTGATGCAGTAGTCCTCGCTTGCTCTCTTTCATTAGCGATCCTTTGGCAAGGAGAGTTAAGAAGATTAATGGAACTACTAGGCACTGGGAGGCTAACTGTATTGCTTGGAAATCCACCAAAAGAATTTAGAGCGACTTCAACTACCATTACTAAGTTAGTTGATACTGCAGGTAAACTCTCTCAGAATAGAAGAGGCGCTTTAATAGTTGTAGATTTGGGGAGTGATTTAAGACCTGAAGATTTTTTATATTCAGGTACCAATATTGAGGCACAATTATCAACTGACCTTTTAATAAATCTTTTTGCAACAGATACACCTTTACATGATGGAGCAGTTCTTGTGAAAGGGAATAAAATAATATCTGCTGGTGTAATACTTCCTCTATCAAGACAAGGTATAAGTAGATATGGCACAAGACATTTAGCAGCATTAGGAATTACAGAAAGATTCGACAGATGTATTTGTATTGTTGTTTCTGAAGAAACAGGTACGTTATCATTAGCAAATCAAGGCAAACTCGAAAGGCCAATAACCAGCAGCAGGTTAAAAGAACTTCTCGCAAAACTGATTGGTAATCAAAACTCTATGGGAGCAAATAAAGCATCTTTAAGTAAAAATATCTTATCCCAAAAGACAGACTCGGGTGATAATATCATCAATGATATAAATAAAAAAGAGTCAGAAAAATCAGAAATTTTTATTAACAAAAAGGATTAACTAATGAGTTTAGAAAAAGTAATAGACGATAAAATTAGTAACTTATTAATGAAAATAGATAAGCAAAAATTGCCCAAACATGTAGCAATAATTATGGACGGCAATGGGAGATGGGCGACTAGAAAAGGTTTACCCCGGTCATTTGGACATAAAAAGGGCGTTAGTGTATTAAAAAAAATTCTCAAAGCTGCAAAAAATTTAGGTTGCAAAGTAATTACTGTTTATGCTTTTTCAACTGAGAATTGGGCAAGACCAACAAAGGAAGTTGATTTTCTTATAAATCTTTTTAGCGAAGTTTTAAAAAACGAAATTAATGAGATACATGAAGAATCAACAAAAATAAAATTTATTGGAGATTTAACTCCATTTCCAAAAAATTTGAAAGAAATAATCTCTAGTTCAGAATCACTTACAAAAAACAACAATAAATTTTTATTCAATGTTTGTGTTAATTACGGAGGTAGACAAGAAATCGTAAAAGTTGCAAAAGAACTAGCATTAAAATCTTCTGCTGGGGAAATAAAACCAAGTGAAATTAATGAAGAATTATTTAATTCAGAGCTATTAACTGGAGGGATTAAGGATCCAGAATTACTGATAAGAACTAGTGGCGAAAAGAGGATAAGTAATTTTTTATTATGGCAATTAGCATATTCAGAAATTTATATATCTGACGTACTTTGGCCAGAGTTCAATGAGAATGAATTTCTTAAAGCAATAATTGATTACCAATCAAGAAATAGACGTTTCGGCGGTATAGAATCATTATCAAATGAATCTTTTGAAGATTCTCAATATTCTTCCTAATAAGATGGCTAATTCGAATAATCAGTTATTAAAAGAAATTAGGTTCGATTGGAATAAAGAAGAGATATTGGAAATACTTAATATGCCTCTTATTGATTTAATGTGGGCGTCACAAATAGTTCACAGGAAATTCAACAAATACAACATTCAATTAGCATCATTGTTCAGCGTAAAAACTGGTGGATGTGAGGAAAATTGTTCGTACTGTAGCCAATCAATTTATAGTGCTAGCGAAATCAAAAGTCATCCACAATTTCAAGTTAAAGAGGTTTTAGCAAGAGCTCAAATAGCAAAAAATGAGGGTGCAGATAGGTTTTGTATGGGTTGGGCCTGGAGAGAAATTAGAGATGGAAAATCCTTTAATGCAATGTTAGAGATGGTTAGCGGTGTAAAAGATTTAGGGATGGAAGCATGCGTTACTGCTGGGATGCTTACAGAAGAACAGGCTTCCAGACTAGCTGATGCAGGTTTGACCGCTTATAACCACAATCTTGATACTAGTCCTGAACATTATAAAAATATTATTACGACTAGAACTTATCAAGAAAGACTAGATACAATCAAAAGAGTAAGGAATGCAGGCATAAATGTTTGCTGTGGAGGGATAATAGGGTTGGGAGAATCTAATGGAGATAGAGCATCTCTTTTGGAAGTCCTTTCGAACATGAATCCACACCCTGAAAGTGTTCCTATAAATTCATTAGTAGCTATTGAAGGTACTGGGTTAGAAGATAATCAAGAAATTGATTCTATTGAGATGATAAGGATGATAGCTACAGCAAGAATTCTTATGCCTAAAAGTAAAATAAGATTAAGTGCAGGGCGAGAAAAGCTTTCAAAAGAAGCCCAAATTTTATGTTTTCAATGTGGGGCAAATTCAATTTTTTATGGAGATGAATTACTCACAACTTCAAATCCATCTTTTCAATCAGACAGAAAACTTCTTAAAGAGGTTGGAGTATCATTTAACAAAGATTTTGAAACTTGTGAAAAAACATTATCTTCTTTATGAAAGGCAAAAATTATAAAATAGTTTCTCTTTACTCTTTCTTCCCATTTCAAGAAAAATTAATTCTTGATCTAAAAAATAAATTATTAGAAATCGAAAATGAAAACGATCTTTCAGGTTTGTTAATTTTTGCAAGTGAGGGCATTAATGGAACTATTTGTGCTGAGAAAAATGTAGTTGATTTTGTTATAAATTTACTTAATAAATACGCAGATAATAGAAATTTGAATATAAAAGTAAACTTTTCAAAAAAGAAAGTCTTCGAAAAATTAAAAATAAAAATCAAGAAAGAAATAGTTACCATGGGTGTCCCTGAAATAAACCCCTCGGAAAATAATGGGACCTATATTGACTCCGCTGATTGGAATAAGTTAATTAAAAATCAAAATACAATAGTGATTGATACTAGAAATCATTATGAAGTTTCTATAGGTACATTTCAAAACTCTATAAACCCAAATACAAGAAATTTTAGAGAATTTCCAAAGTGGGTAGATGATCATTTAGATACCCATTTAGGAAATAAAGAGTATACAAATATAGCAATGTTTTGTACAGGAGGAATAAGATGTGAAAAAGCTACTAGTTTGCTAAAAAAGAAAGGTTATAAAAATATTTATCACCTACAAGGGGGCATCCTTCAATACCTTGATGATATACCAAAAGAAAAAAACTTATTTGAAGGTGAATGTTATGTTTTTGATAAAAGAGTTGCTTTAGATAAAGAATTAGAAAAAGGCTCCTACTCGATTTGTCATGCATGTGGAATGCCAATTTCAATTAAAGATCAAGAAAGAAAAGAATATAGAAAGGGAATTCAATGTCATTTCTGCTTAGATCAATTCAGTGATGATGATAGGAAAAGATTTGAAGAAAGACAAAAACAGATCGATAGATTAAAAGTAGAAAATCATAAAATCTACAAGGATTAATTTTCAAAATCATGAAAGTTGAAGAATTAGAAAAATTAGCAGGTAGCTTAGGATTATTAATTAAAATTCAAGCTAGAGAAACTCTCGGATTATGTTTCTTTAGAATCGTTATAGCAGAACAGAAAGATAACATCATTAAGATTTGGGCTGAAATGAAAGGATGGACTTATTTGAATAAACAAGGTATTCAGCTTGATACATTAAGAATCCTTAGTAAAGCTCCTGCTTTTGTTTCGGAATTAATATGGGCAACAACTATGGCTTGGGCAATTGAAAAAAAATCAAGCAACAAAGCAAGACTTTTAGCTATTTTTGATAGTGAAGGTTATAGTAAAAAACTTGTAAGATATTTCAAGTTAATAGGATTTAAAATTGTGAAAGAAGTTGGTTCAAGCCCAGTAGATCTTTTATTAAGATTGGTTTGGGGAGGAGCAGGTACACTTATGAATGGGGAATGTATTTACATATTGAAAAAACTTAAAAAGAAACTCTCTTTAATTGAAGAAAGTTAACCCGCATGATAACTACTTCTAACTAAGGGGCCAGAAGATACTTTCTTGAATCCTAATTCCTTAGAGAATTGATATAAATATTCAAACTCTGATGGATCCCAATATTTCTTAACTTCCAAATGATTAAATGAGGGCCTCAAATATTGGCCAATCGTAATTTGATCACAATCTATTTTTTTGAGATCATAAATTGTTTTTTTTATTTCATCCAATGTTTCACCAAGACCTAACATTATTCCTGATTTAGTTTGAATGTTAGGCGCAATATCTTTTGACTTTTTTAGTAAACTAAGGGATTTTTTGTAATTTGAACCCCTCCTAACTTCTTTTTGCAGTCTTTCAACAGTTTCAAGATTATGATTAAAGCATATTGGATCTTTTTCTAAAATCATCTTCAATCTCTCAGTCTGAAGTTTATTAGTTTCATCAAAATTTTTGCCTCCACCCCATAAATCAGGAGTCAAAACCTCTATTTTAATTTTTGAATCAATTTTTTTAATCTTATCAATTGTAGATATAAATAAATTTGCACCATGATCAGGGAGATCATCTCTCGCTACAGATGTCAAAACAACATATTTCAAATTTAGTACTTTTACTGCTTCAGCGACTTGAGCACATTCATCAATATTAATAGAACTAGGTCTACCTTTATTTACCTGACAAAAAGCACAAGAACGAGAACATATTGATCCACCCAGTAAGAAAGTGGCTGTTCCTGAGGCATAACATTCTGCTCTATTTGGACATCTTGCTTCTTCACAAATAGTGTGAATGTTTGATTTTTTGATGAGTGTTTGTATTTTTTCGAACTCTGAAGCTTTACTAATAGGAAATTTAATCCAAGAGGGAAGTCTTAAGATTTTTTCTTTATTGATTAGATTATTGTCTCTCATTGTCTAATTTAGTTTTGTTCTTCCTTCTAAGGCCCTTGCAAGTGTAACTTCATCCACATATTCAAGTTCACTACCCATTGGGAGGCCATACGCAATCCTAGTAACTCTAGTAAAAGGGGCTAATAATTTTCCAATATAGAGACTTGTTGTATCTCCCTCAATACTGGGGGTTAATGCCAATATAATTTCTTCTATTTCAGAACTACTTACTCTTTCTACCAAGCTCCTTATTTCTAAGAGCTCGGGACCAACAGAATCCATTGGAGATATTAAACCACCTATAACATGGTAAACACCTTTAAATTCTCTGGCGCGTTCCAAAGCAAGCAAATCTTTAGTTTCTGCTACTACACAAATTAGTTTTTGATTTCTTTCAGTATTTTTACAAATTTCACATTGATCTTCTGAAGTCAAATTGAAACATTTTTTGCAACGACCAACATTACTATGAGCCTCTAACAAAGCCTTTGAAAAATCTCTTATTGTACTTTCAGGTTGTTTTAAAATAAATAGGGCTAATCGTTGCGCTGTTCTTGGACCAATCCCTGGGAATTTCTCAAAATGACCAATTAATTTTGAAAGCGGTTTTGTGTAATTAATCAAAATTAAACTATTTCTAGGAATAATTTAGACGCAAAATTCTGAATTGGCATAATTGTTTGCTTTTAATGTCTTATTATGTTTTTAGTTAGTAATTTCAAACAAAATGAAAAATATTAAATTTAACCCTTTCAAATATTTATTTTTGATTTTTTTGTGTTTAACACTGAGTGCTTGTAGTGGCGGACTAAATGCGGGATTAGAAGCTTATCAAAGTCCAGATGGAAGATATGCCTTTTTGTATCCAACAGGATGGACAAGAGTAAAAGTTGATGGAGGACCTGAAATTATTTATCATGATTTAATAAATAGTAATGAGACCTTAAGTTTGGTTATTTCTGATGTAAACAAAGAAGTTCAATTAGAGCAATTAGGAAGCCCAAGTGAAGTAGGACAAACATTAATTGATAAAGTCATTGCCCCCGCAGGTTCAGGTAGAGAGGTAAAACTTATAAAGGCCAATCAGAGGGAGACATCAAATCATATTTTCTATGATTTAGAATATAAATTAAATTTAAATGAACAGGCCAGACACGAATTAGCTACAGTCGTAATTGATAGAGGAACACTTTACACTTTCGCTGTAGGAACAAATGAAGAGAGATGGAATAAAGTTGACGGTATGTTTAGTAATGTAATCGAATCATTTAACTTCCTAATATAGTTTAGAAATTCTATACTAGATTCCTACTTGAACATTCCATAAATCAGCATATATTTTGTTCTGATCTAATAGTTTTTCATGTTTTCCGCTTTCAACTATTTTACCTTTATTAATAACAACAATATTATCAGCATTTTTTATAGTGCTTAATCTATGAGCTATTACTATTGTTGTTCTTTCTTTTGTGATTTTAGATAATGATTTTTGAATTAAAGCCTCTGTTTCATTATCAACTGAAGCTGTAGCTTCATCTAATATTAATATTGGAGCATCCTTTAAAACAGCTCTCGCCAAGGCAATTCTTTGACGTTGTCCACCTGAGAGCCTCTGGCCCCTTTCCCCCACTATGGTTTTATAACCATCAGGTAATTGTTCAATAAATTTATGAGCTTCCGCAATCTTTGAAGCTTTAATAATATCTTTAAGGCTTGGGTTGAGTGAGCCATAAGCTATATTTTCTTGAACACTGCCATGAAATAAATAAGTTTCTTGACTTACTAAAGAAATACACTTTCTTAAATCCTTCAAATTTATTTCTTTAATAGAAATACCATCCAAGGTTATTGACCCACTATTACTGTCATAAATCCTAAGGAGTAGTTTTATTATTGTACTTTTTCCAGAACCTGTTAAACCAACAATTCCTAATGTCGAGTTATTTTCAATTTTGAAATTTATGTTTTTTAAAGTTAAATCTCTTCCTTGATAATTAAAATTTACATTATTAAAAATAATTTCTCCTTTGATATTTTTAGGTTCGATTTTTATTTTTCCATCTTTTATTTTTACAGGCGTATCTATGAGATCAATTACTCTATCTATTGAAGCCATAGATCTCTGAAAATCATCTAAAACATGCCCCAAAGTAGTTAAAGGCCATAATAGTCTTTGTGTAATAAAAACTAAAAAACTATAAGTTCCTACATCAAGTGTCTTATTCCAAGTTTGGAAACCTCCAATTAATAGAATCGCTATAAAAGCAAATAAAATTGCAAATCTGATAAGAGGGATAAAAGCAGAAGATAATTTTATTGCAGCCTTATTACTTCTTTGATAATCAAGACTTTCTTTATTTAATCTATTTAGTTCCCATTTTTCTTTAGTAAAACTTTTTATGGTAAGAATTCCACTTAAATTATTATTAAGTCTTGATGCCAACAGTCCAGCTTTATTTCTAACATCTCTATATTTTGGAGCAAGCTTCCTTTGAAATTTAATTGATCCTAAAAATATGATTGGAATAGGAAAGAAAGCAAATATAGCGATTTTTGGAGCGACAAAAATCATAGTGCCCCCAATTATTAAGACAGTTATAAATAATTGAATAATCTGATTAGCCCCTTGGTCTAGAAATCTCTCGAGTTGATTTATATCATCATTCAAAATAGATAATAGTCTTCCAGTATTATCATTTTCAAAAAAATCCATATCTAATTCCTGAATATGCTCATAAGCTTTAATTCTTAATTTATGTTGCGATAGCTGAGCTAAATTTCTCCATAAAATCGAATATAAATATTCAAAGGAGGATTCACCAGACCAAACTATTCCTGAAGCAAATGCAAGAAAAATCAATTGTGCTGGAACTTCTTTTATCCCAAAACCAGCAATCCATGAATTCTGTTCCTTTACAACGATATCAACTGCAAGACCAATTATTACAGGAGGAGCTAAGTCTAATATTTTATTAATTATGGAACTAAGAAAAGCAAAAAATAGTAAATTTCTTTCTTCAATCAGATTTAAATAAAGTCTAATTATTGGATTTTGGTTGTTCTTAGACCTCATAAATTAACAATTAAATTTTTCTATTATGATTTAAATTTTCTTTAGTTTCAAATTCACATTTTGTTTTTGCATCTTCATGACTTGCAGTTTGTATAAATTCTTCGTAATAACAATCACAAGTTTCATTCGCAATCTCTTCACTATATACCATTTCTGCTTTCAACATCTCCTCTTTGACACTCTGAAGACAAAATAATTTTATGATTGAATTTTGTTTCGTTTGAGCTAGATAGTAACTATTAAAAGAGTTGAATAGGATTATCAGATTCACAAAAATAAAGAATTTATATTTGCTAGTTTGCATTATCTATACCTAATTTCTGACTTTAATTTTTTTTAATTTATTTTTAGTTTCTCTATGCAGATCTCTGGGTAAATCAACCAAACTGTAATCATTAAAAATCTGTATCTTACCTATTGATCTACCATTTATATTAGTTGAATTACAGATTGAGGATATAATATTTGCAACTCTAACCCCGTCAAATTTACCAAAATTAAATTTATAAGTTTCAAAAGAATCAATTTGATAATTATTTCTTCTATTTGAATTTCTCATACGATTATTACTATTTCTATTTGATCTAATTCGATCAGTATTATTTTGTTTATGAATCCAAGAATCATCTTCATTAACAAAAAATGATTTATTACCTATTACTAAATTAATCGCCGCCATTGCAATATTTGAGTCATCCATAGAGTATTTTTCTTTTAAATTATCTAGAACATCAATTATCAAAGCTTTATTTTCTTCATTTTCATCTTTAGCTAAAGAACTCTCATTAACATTCTCTATAAGTTTCTCCATCCTTTTTTCATTTATTATTTTATTACTTGGTATATTAATTTCTTCAATCTTAGTTCTTGTTGAGTTTTCTAAGTTTCTTAGAAAATGTTTTTCTCTTTGATTAACAAATAAAATTGCTTCTCCTGATCTACCTGCCCTTCCAGTTCTTCCAATTCTATGAGTATATGTTTCCTTATCAAAAGGAAAATCATAATTAACAACAAGTTTTATCCTCTCAACATCTAATCCTCTAGCTGCGACATCAGTTGCAACAAGTATATTAACGAATCCTTTTTTTAATCTATCTACAGTATTTTCTCTTTGATTTTGAGGTATATCACCATTAAGTACTGCCACAGTATGACCTGAATTCTCTAAAGCTTCAGCTATTGAAGCGGTGAGTAGTTTTGTCCTCACAAAAATTATTACTCCCTCGTTATTAAGTTCTAATATTCTTTTTAAAGCATCTAACTTATGATGCCTTTGTACATATAGAAATTTTTGCGAAATTAATTGAGTTTCTTTTTTGACACTTTTGATTAATATTTCGGCAGGATCATTTAGATATTTTTTTGCTATATTTCTTATCTCACTAGGCATTGTTGCTGAAAACAATACCATCTGCTTATTTTCCGGAAGTTGATCTATTATCCATTCAATATCTTCAAGAAAACCCATATTTAACATTTCATCTGCCTCATCTAAAACAAGACAATTTATGTCTTTAATTTTAAAAGTTCCCTGCCTGATATGATCCATTATTCTGCCAGGGGTCCCAACTACTGCGTCAACTTTTCTTTTCAATGCGGAAATTTGATTTCGATAGTCGGTACCTCCATATATTGCAACCGTCTTAAAATTACTAGATTCAGAACTATAACTTTTAAAAGATTCTGCCACTTGAGTTGCTAATTCTCTTGTAGGAGTCATAACTAAAACCTTGGCATTTAATTCTTTATTATCTGCAAGTTTGTCTATTAATGGTAGTGCGAAAGCTGCAGTTTTTCCTGTGCCTGTTTGTGCTTGGCCTAGTAAATCTCTACCTGACATTAGTTCCGGAATTGCAGCTTTTTGGATGGGAGTTGGATTTTTATATCCTTTATTTCTTAACGAATTTAAGATCGATTGATTAAACCCAAATTCGAGAAATCCATTCTCATTATCATTTCCTTTCGATACTTCCAATGATTGAGATTCAATATCTTTTTTGTTCTCTAATTTGTTTAACTCAATGAGGGAAGCTTCTTCATTATTAGATTTTTCCTTCTCACCATAAAGGGAGTTACTATCTTTTTTTAAAGCCATTTTAAATGCCTAATAATCTTCTGATTAGGCATTCAACAAATATCTAAATTGACTTGAATTGTTGACTAACCTTACAGAGCCGAATTATTAATCTAACATCTTGGGGTTAAGATCTTATTAATTTTTCAAAAATAAGATTTAATTTAAATAATATATATCTAAAAATTTTCTCGCTCTTGTAACAGCAGTATAAAATAACCTTCTTTCAAAATTATCTCTGCAAAAGAAATTTACACAATCTTTTTTTTCTTTCACAGCATATTGATTTCTTCTATATTTTTGTGTCCACAAAATACTTACCTTCTCAGATTCACTTCCTTGAGATTTATGAATAGTAATGGCTAAAGCTGGAACAACATTTTCTAAATTAGATGGATCAATTAATGAGACAATTTCTTCATTATTATCATTAAATTTTCTAAAAAGATATTTTCTTTTATTTTTTAAACCTATGATTACTCCGATATCCCCATTTGACAATCCAAGTTCATTATTATTTTTTGTACACATTATTGGAACACCCTCGTTAAGAGTTTTAAGGTCATATGGTTTTTTTTGACCAAAAATAATTTCATTCAAATATTCAACACTCCATATTCCAAAATTTTTTTCACATAAAATCATTTGACTTTGTAAATCTAGAAATATCTTATCTACTAAATCTTTTTCATAAAACAATAAATTATCAATACCCTCATCAAATATATATTTTTTTTTACTTAAATTTGAAGTTGAAAGATTTAACTTATTTAGATGTCTTTTAATTAAAAAAAATAGATCTTTTGGAATATCTTTTTCCCTACTTTTTAAAATAGTAACTTCTTTTGAATTGTTATCATTTTCTAATTCTTTTATCTTTTGATTAAATAAAGAACAATCATTATTAAATATTAAACTACTGAGTAATGCTATATCTCCAATATTTCTATAAGTTTTTTCTAAATTTACTACAGAAGATTTAATGGCAGTATTTTCACCATATTCAAATAAATAATTCCAGATAGAACAGTTATTTACTGGAGATAATTGATTTTTATCTCCAACTAAAATTATTTTACAGTCCTTTGCTAGTAAAACTAAAACTGATTCAATCAAATCGATATTAACCATTGACATTTCATCAATTATGAAAATATCAAGTTCTTTTAGTTTAAATTTCAACTTAAAAGATTTATTTTGAGAATTTAAAATCCATCTATGTAAAGTTTGAAATTCTATTTGGTCTAGAAATTTGCTAGAGGAAATATTTATTTTGTCATTAAGAGCTTCTTTTAGACGAGCTGTTGCTTTACCCGTTGGAGCAGACAATCCAATATTTAAAAATTTATCAATTCGTAGTAGTTCTAGTATTAAGTTTATTACTAAAGTTGTTTTACCCGTCCCTGGTCCTCCTTGAAGGAAAACTAAGTTTGAATATTTAAATATGTTTTTAATTTGATCAATTTTATAATCATCTTTATAAATTATCGAGTTCATTAAATTATCTGCATCTATTTTTTTTAAAAATAAATTCATAACTCTTTCTATCTTTTTTGACCATTTTGAAAGGGATAATTTTCTATTAACTAATACGAATGGAGAATTAAGTGAACCTATCAAGCCTATATTTTTTAGAACATCTATATGTTTATGGGGCCAGCCATCCTCTAATAATTCAAATATTATTAAACTACTATCTAAATCAATAATAGTTTCACCATTTTTTTCAAACTCTAATAAAATTTTTAATGCATCTTTTACGAAATTTCCATATTTTTTTTCATTAAATTTGAAAATACCTAAGATTAAATTAAATATATGATCATATTCGAACTTTTCAATATCCTTAATAGTTTTAGTCATTCTAAAAAAGGTTTTCTAAATAATTAATTCTCTTTAAAGGTGCTTTGCTAACAAAAATACCGGGAGATATATCCTTCGACTTAGATTTTTCAAATAATTCAAAATCTGGCAATCCTTTTAAAAATAAATAAATATATCCTCCTAGATGTTTATGTGGTTGATAATTTTTAAGTCGCCACTTTAATAATCTATGTAAAGCTAATAAATAGAGATGAGATTGCAATGGATAATGATGTTTAATCATTTCATTTCTCATATTTTCATAGTTATAGTTTCTTGGCAAACAATCACTATTATCACCTCCAGAAATCAAATTACTTTTCCAATCAATTAACCACCATTTACTATCTTCTAATTTATTACCCACAGGGAAAACACAATCAATACATCCAGAATGAAAGCCTTTATTCATAATTTGAAGATCATTTATTTTGTTTGCATATTCTTCACCAAATTCAAATTCCTGATCTAAAAGAAAACATTTTGATATATCAAGGGAATTAATATTTCTACCTTCATAAGATAGAGTTAAATCATATTTAAGCTCCTTTATGAAGTATTCATTTGGAATATCAACTAGTTTCTTGTTTTGTAATTCACCTCCTAAAGATAAATTTATAATTCTCAAAATCGCATCTTTTACTTTAAAAGCAAAAGCAGTGTCGATTTGATGAAAGTTCAATTCCTCAATAATTAAATCAATTAATTCTTGATTATTATCGTTTCTAAATTCAAATCTTTCTATTATTTTATGTAGGCAAGTCCCAGCAATAGTTCCTTTTGGAAATTCACTTAATGGATTTGGATAAGAAAAATAATTAGGATAAATTTTGGATTTCCTAAGATTAGACTCTTTGATAATTGATATATTATCTTCATAATCCTTATATTGATTAATCACTGCATCAATATCTTTGTCTTTACGTATCCAAGAAGAATAACTTGAATAAGAAATAAATTGATCAGAATTAAATTTTTTAGATATTTTTTTATTAACTTTATCGATTTTCCAGAGATTATTAGTCAGTCTGTTGGTCTGGAAATTAGCAAAAATTTCTTTTATTTTCTCTTTGTCTATCCTGTCTTCAAAAGTAGACTTATAACTATTGATATTTTCTAAATTATTAAGCAAATCATTATTTAAAATATTATTTGTATCTTCTAAATCATTAAAAACTATAAGTTTATATTTGCTCCTTGTAAGTGCTACATAAATTAACCTCTCACTCTCTTTAAATAAATCTTCTTCTTCTATTAATTTAAATTTTTCAACCTTCGCGTAATTATTAGAAATATTAATGTATATGTTTGTATCAATATTTGATTTCCAAATAGGTCCTTTAATTTTATTTGACTTATTTGAAATAATTGAGAGATATGGACATAAGACTATTTCAAATTCTAGGCCTTTACTACTATGTATTGTAGAAAGATTTATCCCATTTTGAAGATTATAATCTTTCGTCAAAAAATCTTCTCCAGTACAAATTCTTAAACTATGATCCAACTGGTTTTTATACCATTTGTAAACTTTATTGAGATTAAAATCATTATTCATTAATTCTATTTCAACAATTTCTGAAAGTTGAAATAAATTTGAATTTAAATCTAAATCTTGAATAATCGAGCATGACTTGTAATTTATAAGGAGTTCATTAACAATATTTAGAAACCCTTTTTCTCTTATTTCCTTGGACCAAGTAATGCATTTATTAATTAAAATTTCTAAATTATTACTTATTCCATCATCAATTAATTCTTCTAATTCTATTTCAATAAATTTTGAAGCAGCCAGCAAAGTTATATTTTTAAAAACCCTAGGATTTAATAAACATTCAATGAATAAAAATAGCAGAGAACTTGCTTCCGTATCAAAAATATTTTGTTTATTTTGAATTTTGCATGGGAGGTTAAAATGACTTAATTTCTTTTTAAAATCTAAGCATTGCGAATTATTTAATGTGAGAATCGCAATTTTATTAATATCAATTTCTTTATTATTTAAAATAAACTTAACAATGTAATGAGTTACAAGAGACTCTAAATCAGTCTCTTTTTTTGAAAACTCTATAATTTCAAATACATCCTTAAATTTAAATTCAGAATTATTATTTTCATTAATTCTTGAAGTTAATTTCTTATAGTTTAGTTTTGATTGTTTAAGTCCATTCTTATAAAGTTTATTAAGAACATCGATTAACTTTTTTGAGGATCTATAGTTATCATTAAGACTAAAAACTTCGATTGCATTAGATTTTGCATCTAAATAAGTTTCAATATCTCCACCTCTAAATTTATAGATCGCTTGTTTTGGATCACCTACACAAAGTAAAAAATGATTTTTAGTATAAAATAACTTTTTTATTAAATTCCACTGAGTATTATCCGTATCTTGAAACTCATCTACTAAGACACATTTAAATCTTTTTTGAATTTTAGATAGAGTAATACTATTACTAATCTCTGAATCTATAAATGTATTTTCTACAGTCTTTATAAGATCATTGAAGTTGAAAATAGAAAAACTTTTCTTTAATTCAATTAATTTTATATAAGCTAATTGGGTAAATATTCTTACAAATTCGGTATAGAAACCTTCTTTTATTCTATAAATTTTATTTTGTAATAAATTAAATTTGGTAAAATCTAATTTTAGATTATGTTTATTAATTTCTTTAGATATATTTTCATTGTAAAAATATTTTGATAAAAGATCATCTTTAGAAATATCATATATACAATCAATCACATTTTTCGAACTAAGCCTTTTGTTAATCTCTTCTATCCAACAATTTATTTGATTAAACTTATCATTTCTTGGTTTTGATGCATATATTTGACTTTTTCCACCACTCTCCTTAATTAATTTTCCCAACTCTATTAGTTGTAAAAACAATTCCTTACCTTTCTTATTCCATTCAAGACAAAACTCTTTCCAATTTATATAAAAAAATTCATTAAAATAATTATTTAAATCAATAAAGTTATATTTATTATTTATTTGAAATTCACAGATATTTTCTTGATCTATATCTTTTAAAATTTTTACAAAAAATGACTTATTGATTCTACTTCCAAATCTTGAACTAATTTTTTTTTTGATGACTGCTGAAATAATCTCATGATGAAGATTCATGAAATCATCAATCCACAAATTATCTATTACATCTTTATATAAATTATCTAAATTATTCTCGACGTGTAGATCTTGAGTTACATCTATTTCAATACTATATTCATCAATAATATTATTGCAAAAAGAATGGAATGTGGTTACTTGTAACTTGTAAATTTCATTAACAAAATTATCAATTTCGGATATAATTTTTTTCTTAGATTTCTCCTTATCCTTAAATTTTAGGTACCAATCCTTAAGGGTATTATCTATCTTATTTACATTATTATTTTGCAAATATAATTTTAAATTCTTAAATCTCAAAAGTATTTTATCCCGTAATTCAGAACACGTATTTTTTGTAAAACTTAATAAAAGTATCTCATCTGGTTTAATTTTTTTCTCCAAAACATTTCTTAAAACTAGGTGAGCTAAAGTAAAACTTTTGCCAGTTCCTGCACTTGCTTCTACTAATTTAAACTTGTTATCTAAAATAATTTGATTGATATCCATATCGTTATTGAATTAATATTTGACCTCATTTTTATAAAGTAAATAATTCTTAAATTTATTGTTTAAATATTGCTCTTCTAAAGAAATCTTAAATTTAATTATTAAACTAAGACTTATTGATAAAAATAAATAATAAATAGATAGCTTGGTTATAAAAACGCCAATGGAAATAAATATTAAAGAATAGTACATAGGATGACGAGTAAATCTATAAATACCTTTAGTTACAAGATTGCTATTCTTAATAGGTCTTGGAAAAGGGGATAAATTTCTACCTAAGTCTTTAATTGCAATTAACAATACCATGAAAGCGATTATGATAACTAAAAACCCCACTACATTACATAAAGGACTAACTTGAATTATTTGTTTTCGTGGAAATAATTCCCATTGAAAAAAATGGAGACTAATAATAAAGAACTGTAAAAAAACAAGGATTATTTCATAAGCAGCTTTTAAAAAAAATTTTAATTTAAATTTAGTCATTATTTATTTCTTTAATGCATTAATAAGAGGACCATATAATCTAAAAGATAATTTATCAAAATTATTATTTCCCAAAAAGAAATTTGGTTCTTTCTCATTTCCAAAACATAATTTCATTTCGATATTATCTCTTTCGCCTTTAGAAAAAGATTTATTACCATTCCATCTATCGGTAAAAGCTTTTTTCTCATTTTTTGATTTTATTTTTGCTTCTACGTATTTATAAGTACTTTCTGGAGGGAGAGGAAAACATTTTTCAGAATAATTTTTAAAAATATTTATGTATTCCTCCAAAATTAAATTTGACTCAATTACTCCAGGTGATTGAATTATTTGCGATTTGTAATAATTTTCTGTTCTAAAAATTACTTTAGTCTTTTTTATATTCTCCTTTAAAGAAGAAATAAAAAGTGATTTTATCCAAGCCTCTGTTAAACGACTTAAACTTAGTTTCGAATGAATTAAGTCAATTACGGTATCATCAGTGATGAAATATTCTTCTTTATTTGCATTTGCTTTAACATAAATTCTATTAATCTTATTATGTTGACTCAAACTGATAGATAGACTTTCTAATAAATCTTTGATTTCTTTTTCTTTTATAAAAATACTATTTTTGGGAATAATAATTCCATTTTCAACCAATTTAGCATTGATATTCAAATTTTTTAAATCATCACTAAAATTGTGGTTATCAATCTCTAATTCCTGGACTATTTTTGTAATTAATTTCGACTTCTCTAAATTACTTAGATACTCCTCATCTGGATGATGGATAAATATTTCCTTGGGAGAAATATTTTTTTTATTTAGCCAATATTTTTGTGGGGCCTTGAACCAATAAATCAGCTCTGATAACTTATAATTTTTAACATCAGATTTTTTTTCATTCCAATCTATACCTTTCACTAAAGAATAATTACTTTTAATTATCTCAGGACTATCAAGATCAATTATTTCTTTTTTATTTAAATCAGAAGATTTAATTATTAGTTCTTTTTGGGCTTGGTTTAAAAAACTATCAAAAAAAGAAATTAACTCTTTTATAGGAAAAGAAACATCTAATTTTTTGTTGTTTATATCATTCTTTACCCAAGTAACTATAAATTTATCTCTACAGGAAATTAACAACTCAAGAAATGAATATTTCTCTCTTTCAAAAACTGATGGATCGCCAAGATGATATTTATTATTTAATAAATTAATATTTTCATTCTTTGACAATTTTGGATAATAAATACTATTCATGTCAATTAAGAAAATAACCTTGTGTGGAATATGCCTAGAATTTTCAATATCACATACAAGGATCTTGTTGATTCGTGTTTTGCTTTGATATTTAGCTTCATTTATGAAAGAAATTAATATCTCTCTAAAAACATTTAATACAATAGGATCATCAGGTATTAAAGGTATTGCATGATTATCAAGAATTCTATTTATTTCACTTATTTCTAAATTGAAATTTGCGTTAGAATCAGCAATACTTTTTAATATAAACTTTATCTTTGCAACCCAACTTGAGTAAGAAAAAGATCCTCTTAGCAAATTAATATATTTTTTAAAATCAAGTAATAATTTAACCCATTTATTCAAATCTAAACTTATATTTTTTAAGCTAAATGGTTTTAAATTAAAAGAACCTAATTTGACTTCTTTTTCATAAATTAGGCCTAAAGTTATTCTATTTATACACCACTCTAGAGTATTTTTTTCTTCACCTAATCTTTCATTAGCATCTAATCCCCAATGAAAACCAGATTGAGTAAGTAAGAAAATAATTTCATCCTTCTCATTAATATCAAAATCAAAAATGTTCTGAGTTACTCTTTTTGAAAGAAAATAATCTATTTTTTCAAGCGTAATTTTCTCATTTACTATTTCAGTGATGTCAATTAAAAATTTATAAATGTCTGGAAAATCATAATTATCATCATCAATAAAAAAATAAGGTATCTTCTCACCATTAATTAATTCATTATTAAAGATATACCTTAGATAAGGTTTGATTTGATTAGTTTGTGGAGATAAAACAGCAATATCACTATATTTAATATTCTCGCAAGAATTTATGATTTCTATAATTTTATTTCTTATATATTCTAATTGACTATTCTGATTAAAATGCTCACAAAGTAATATTGAATCATCCCTTTCATTTACTATAAAATCGTTATTATTATTATCAATTAGTCTTTTTTGTATTTGATTAAGAAGAGGAATATCTTTCTTCTCATAAAAATTAGTTGTTGGATCAATATATATCAAATTATTTTTTAGATTTATACCTTCTTTATTAATATTTTCCTCAATTAACTTCTGAAAATTTGCTCCAAATTTACCAAATATTTTCTCTATATTTGTATTTTTTAAATTTAAATTACTTTCAAAATCATCAAATTCTAACTCACCTTCAAGACAATTTATTCTATTCCAAAAATCATCTCCTGCAGATAGTAAATATAAATTTACCTTAGTAAATTTTGAAATTTCAGAATAAAAATTAATATGTAATTTAGATAAGTTATTATCTGAAATAATATAAATTTGATTCGGTACTTTAATTTGAAAGTTTTTAATTTTTCTTAAATTCTTTATTACTTCAATCATGTATAAACATGAAGGCTTTTCAGATATCTTTTTCTCTAATAATTTAAATAAAACAGGTTGCCAAAATTGATCTGAATTTAAATTCTTAAAAAGATTAGGTGAATTAATTTCATTCCTATTCCATTCAGCAATCATTTCAGGTCTAAAAATTAGGTAATCAATAAAATTATTCGTGATCTTTTTTGTCAGATTATATAGGTCTCCATTAATTGTCTTTTTATTCTCCAAATATTTATTAATCCAATTTCTAAGAGGAAATGATTCTTCAAAGCTATTCAATTCTTCTAATGAATCAATAATTCCCCATTTAATTGACTCAAAATTCCATAACCCCATATCAATTCCTGGGAAAAAATTAGTCAATAATGATTCGGTGTAACTTGATATTGTCTTTAATTTATAGAGAGCACTTATTTTGTTTTTTATAGTTATTTGTTCACTTAACCAATTACCCAATAAATAATTAGGAACAACTATTTCTAAATTATCAGTTATGAGAGGGGGACATATTTTTAATTCCTCTGCCAACAGATCACTAATTAATTCAATTTTGTTTGACTTATAAAGATTGAGCAATTTATTTGTTAGTTATATTACTCAACTCTAAATGGATCATTTATTTCTGCATTAGGAAATTCGAATTCTCCAACAGCAACAAACTCTAAACGCAGCTTCAAGAAAGTTATAAATTTTTTATCCGTGGATATAATAGCTGCTGGAGGAGATGGAATCTTTGCTTTTAGATCAACGAATTTAGTGGTTTGCAAAAATGATGGATTTTTTAAAAGCCAGAAATCTATTTCTTTATTGTTTTCTTTGTAGTTTCTCATCCTCTCTTTCAAAATCTCCTCAATTGGTTCTTCAACCGTTAAAAACTTTTCACTTGCCGCAACGAAAAAATATGTTGTCATTTTGAAATTTAATTTGATGTAATAAGGGACTTCATTTCACGTACAGACTTTTCTAATCCTATCGCTAAAGCCCTTGCAACAATACTATGACCTATGTTTAACTCGTTCATATTATTAATTGATGCAATTTTCTTAACATTATTGTAGTTAAGGCCATGACCAGCATTAACAACTAATCCAAGGTCATTTGCTAAATGTGTAGACTCTATAATCCTTTGTAGCTCTTTATACTGTTCAGTTCCTGATAGTTCAGAATATTTTCCAGTATGTAATTCTATAAAATTAAACCCTATCTCTTTGCAATAATTTATTTGGTCACCAAAAGGGTCAATAAATGCACTTACTTCTATATTTGAATCTTTTAAATTTCCAACAATCTTCTCAAGATTTTGCATATTGTTTTTTACATCCAACCCGCCTTCAGTAGTAACTTCCTCTCTTTTCTCAGGTACAAGCGTTACATAATTAGGAAGAATTTTTTTTGCAATTTCTAACATTTCTTCTGTAGCAGCCATCTCTAAATTGAGTTTTGTTTTTATAGTCTCTTTCAAAAGGAATACGTCTCTATCTTGTATATGTCTTCTGTCTTCCCTTAGATGAACTGTTATGGAGTCTGCACCTCCCAATTCAGCTAAAAAAGCAAATTGTACAGGGTCAGGCTCCACAGTTTTTCTTGCTTGCCTTACATTTGCTATATGATCAATGTTTACTCCTAAAGTAGCCATAATTTTGAAAATCTAAGTTTCTAGACAATCTAGTAACCGCCCAATAATAGCTAATAAAAAAAGGCAAACACTTAAATTATTAATATATACTTAATAGAACTTGAAGAAGAAATCCTTCGATATTTGGCATAAAATTAACCCTGTATTGGGATTTATTGCAATGTTCGTTACCCAGGACGTTGTTTTGAGGTTATTTTTTAGAAAAAAGAAAATATTAAATAATGGGTTTTCGATTCCCATAAATTCCTCTATAATTCTGGCTCCAACCCACAGATCAAGGTGGGACGGATTAATACTCACAATGGCAATGGGTAGAAGGGTAACAAGAAAGGATTGTAGATTTATGGTTACTAAATCCGAAATGAGAGGAATACAAGGTTGGTTTTTAAAAAGACTTGGATGTTTTTCGATAAATCAATTATCGCCTTCTCTCTCAGCGTTAAGGTATGCGATTGATCTAATAGAAAAAAGAGAACAACTAGTAGTTTTCCCAGAAGGAAAGATTAATAAATATGGAAAAAAATTAGTTCTCAAGGAAGGGCTATATAGATTAGCTAGATTAGCGACAAAAAAAACAACTTCTATTAATATTATTCCAATTGGAATTGCTTACAGTAAAGTACCTCCTAACTTTAGGGGTGAATTTTGTTTGTCCTTTGGAAAACCAATATCAATTAATGAATACTTAAACTTTACTATCGAGGAATTTAATATATTTCTAAATGAAAAAATGACCCAGGAGGAAAAAAAAGCATTAAAAAAAGTAGGTAGATGATTCTGCAATAAGTTACTATGATTTTTAATAATTGAATAAAGAGAATGAAATTCTTAAAATTAATTCCAATTTTATTTGTATTTTTTGGAAATGTTGCTTACAAAAATGAAGTTTATGCAGAAATAAAGAATCCAGAAGACTTCAGAGCCCTCTCAAATGATAGTAAAAAACTTTCCATTTCAAACGTAGAATATTTCATAACACAAGGTGATGAATACATTAAAAATGGAGATTTCGATAGGGCTAAGGATTCTTACCTAGATGCTAGAAAACTTGCAAAGCAACTTGCGTCTTTTTATTCCGATCTAAATTCATCCTTCAAAGGAATTGATGCGAGAATACCAAGTGAAATGCAAAGGAAAGGTAAGCAAACCTTACAAATTTTGGCAGAATCAAATGAGAGATTAGCCTCTATGTATATAAAAACTGAAAAACCTGAGGTTGCGGTTCCCTTACTTGTTGAAACAATAAGAATAATGTCCCCTAATAGCAGAGAAGGTAAAGAGGCTTATGAAAGATTGATTCAACTAGGATTTGTCGAGACAAATTACAAAGGTTAATTAAAATTAATTATGATTACTAAAGCAGAAGTTATCAGTTTAATCACTAAAAAATTACCAAATTCCCAAGTTTTTGTTGAAAACCTTAAGGGAAATGATCATTTGCAAGTAACAGTAATTGCATCTGAATTCAATGGATTATCATTAGTTAAACAACACCAGCTAGTATATTCTGCTTTAAAGGAAGAATTAGCTTCAGAGGCTATCCATGCACTGGCATTAAAAACAGAAACCCCAAATTAAATTATGGACAACCTAACAAAAGATAAAATACAAAAACTGATCGATTCTAACCCAGTAATGGTTTTCATGAAAGGTACTAAATTAATGCCTCAATGCGGTTTTTCTAACAATGTAGTACAAATACTTAATTCACTAGGGGTAGAATTTTGTACGTTTGATGTTTTAAGTGATTTTGCTATACGAGAAGGTATAAAAGAATATTCAGATTGGCCAACAATTCCTCAAGTTTATTTAAAAGGGGAATTTCTAGGTGGATCAGACATTCTTATTGAGATGTACAATTCAGGATCTCTAAAAGAAAAAATAGAAATTGAATTAGCGTCTTAAAACAATTAGTAAGTATAAATACTGAATTGATTAATAAAAATTAATATTTTAAATTCATTTTTTATCAAAAAAACCTTGATTTCCATTTCCATCACGATCTATAAAACTTGATGGATCTAAGATCCATCTCTCAATTAATCTTTCTAATTTCTCCTGATCCTTTTGCTCTAAACTACTGCAATTCCTTAAGGCTTGGAGATAGCCATCACTATATAATTTCAGATCAGATGGCGAATGAAAACGAGTAACTAAGTCTTGGCAATTATCGCAAATTGATTGAAAATGACGAATTGCTTTAGGATTTTCAAATGATGTCATAATTCGATAGATTCCGATTTTTATTTAGCATTTGTTATACCTTATTAAGGATGTTTAAAAATTGCCTGGCCAAACAGTAATTAAGAATGCAATCAACTGAGCAAATCTTAGCTTCAACTCCTGGCAGTTCACAATTGCCTACGAGCTCTCAAACTCCATCAAGAGTTCTAGTTGTTGAACCTCACCCCACACTAAGAACGGTCCTTGTACAAAGGCTTCGCCAAGATGGCCATTTAGCTGCCGCAGTAGGTACAGCGGCAGAAGCTATTGACTTATGCAGAGAACAATCACCTGACCTATTAGTTAGCGCGGAAATTCTCGAGCAGAATACTGCAATGAGACTTGCCCAACAATTGGGGGCTTCTGTCATAGTTTTAACCGCAAGATCAGGAGTTGAAGCATTAGTTAACCTATTAGATGAAGGAGCAGATGATGTTCTCAGAAAACCTTTTGGGCTCGAAGAGCTTGCAGCAAGATGTAGAACTCTCTTAAAGAGGGGGAGAATAGGATTACAAGAAAAAGTTGAGGTTGGACCTCTAGAAGTTCATCTTCTTTTAAGACAAGTTACTCTCAGCGAGAAGCCCGTAGAATTAAGTCCTAGGGAGTTTGCACTGCTTTGTGCTCTTTTGATGCCACCTGGGATGGTGAGAAGTCGTCAAGAGCTTTTAAGGATGGCCTGGCCGCCCTTCAGTGGAGGTCCAAGGTCTGTAGATACGCAGGTATTAACTTTGCGGAGAAAATTAGAACAGGCTGGATTGGGAGAAGGTGGGGGAATAACTACTGTTAGACAACAAGGTTATCGATTCAGTATTGATAATATTTAATTAAGAAAAGCAATAATTTCACTTACAATCATTAAGATTGATATTATAGTTAATAATTTGTATGTCCAAAGGGGTGATAAATAAGTCATTTCATTAATATCAATTCCAGTTTTGCTAGAAATAATTAATACTAATTTTTCGAAATTTTCCACACGTTGTGGAACCAGAAAATTTTCACCTTGATAAGTATTAAAGTAATAAACTTTACTACCCTGACTAGTTGATAAAGATTTGATTAATTTAATATCTTTCCAAGAAATCTCCCAATTTTTTTTTCCTAAAGTTTTAGAAATATAGCTAGTTTTATATGAAATTTTATTATTACAAATTTCCACATAATCACTTGTGATATTGATTATTAAATAAAAGCCTAAGACAAATGAAATAATTGAAGGGATTTTCAATTCATCAATTGAGATAAATGGGATGGGAATTGTAAGCGCCAAGTATAAAGAAACTAACGAACTTTTTACAAAAAAAAGAGTTTTAAACTTTTCTATCATTTCAAAAGTATCCGTTTAGTCTGGCAATTTAAAACTGTTGATGTTTAATTTTGCACCTATTTTATGAGCACATGCATATCCACTAAAAGCGACTGCATTTAGGCCTTGACCTGGGAAGCATGAATCACCTACACAATAAAGGTTTTTAATTTTTGTAGTGTTGAAAGGCATTGGCAAAAGTCCAAGCAACTTTTTACGAGGAATTGGTCCATAACTACCTTCATATCTTCCAAGAAATTTTTTATGAGTTTTGGGAGTACCAATTTCTTTGTGATCGATATTATGCTCAAGATTAGGAAGAATAGATGATATTTTTTCAATTAGAAATGAAAAATATTTTTCTTTCTTTTGCAAATATTCTTTCCTTGATAGGCCTTCCCATTCACTTATCGATGAAGGAGTGAATGCATGTACGATATGTTTACCTTCTGGAGCTAAAGACGTGTCAAGTAAAGTAGGTATAGAAACAAAAATAACTCCCTTTTCACTTTCTAATTCATCCCAATTTTCAACTATAATGTGGTGACAGTTAAAATTATCTTTTATAAGATTTTTTTCTACCCCAAGGTGAATCGAGACAAAAGAAGGTGATGGTTTATAAGTTTCTGTCCACTTATATTCACTTTTTGGCACGTTTTTACTCGAGATTAATCCTTTTTTGTTATTTTTCAATCCAAATGTATCCCATCTAGTAGAGTTGGATACAATAATGTTTGAATAAATCTCTTCCCCATTCGAAAGTTTAACTCCAACAGCTTTATCATCTTTTAAAAGAATTTCAGTCACATTGGCTTTAAATCTAATTTTGCCTCCAAATTTTTGGATCCCGGTAACCAACTTATCTGCTATGGTTCCAACACCCCCTTTTGGATAATTTATACCTCCAGCATGCCTGTCCGTAAAAACCATTCCCGCATTTATCATAGGAGTTTTGAGAGCTGGCATAACAGACCAACAAAAACATTCGATATCGATAAATTTTAAAAGTTCAGGATCTTTTATAAATTTTCTTGCTACATCTCCTGCATTTACTGGTAACCATCTAGCTAACCCTAAACAGGATAATGGAGATTTAAAGAAAACTTTAAAAAGATAACTTGGATCCTCTATTGATAAAAGAGGCATTGAATCTAAACATTTAAATACACTTGCACAAGTATCATAGAATTTCTTAATCCCTTTTTTTTCCTTGGGGAAACTCGCTGATAATTTTTTTATAAATTGCTTATAATTTTTATCTACTGAAATATTAATATTTTTTGGCAAATGATATTCCAGCTGCACAGGGTCAGGAATGGTTTCGCATTTTTCATTCACATCTTTTAGAGCACGAGTTAATAAATTGGTATAACCTTTATCTCCGAATCCAAATATCATTGAAGCGCCAACATCAAAGGTATAACCCTTTCTCTTAAAAGAGCCACTACTTCCTCCGGGAATAATATATTTCTCAAGAACTAATACTCGAGCTCCCTTAACAGCTAATTGTGATGCTGTTACTAAGCCTCCTATTCCAGAGCCAATAATAATTGCATCAAAATTTTCTTTATTAAATTCCATTTTTTGGATCTTTGATAATAATCTTAGTAAATTTTGCTAAGTAAGTGGTTTTTCCCAAAACAAGTATCTATTTCATTTTTAAATCCATTCAAAGCTTCTGTTGATCTTTCCTGATAAGCTTTGTACCTCAATCTTTTATCTTTTATTCTTTTTTTTAGTTCAGGAACTAAACCAAATGAAGCAGGCATTGGTTGGAATTTATTCTTTTTCTGATAAGACAGTATTTGATTTTTATTACTGATGAAATTCATTAGAGAACCAATCATTGATTCTGCAGGAAAACTTACTGTTTTTTTACCCTTAGCTAATAAGGATGCATTTATTCCTGCAAGTAAACCCCCTGCTGCTGCTGCCGCGTAACCTTCTGTCCCCGTTATTTGACCTGCAGCAAAAAGATTTTCTCTTTTAATAAATTGCAATGTCGGTAAAAGTAGTTTTGGAGATTCTAAAAAAGTATTTCTATGCATTACTCCAAAACGTACAAACTCAGCCTTTTCTAAACCAGGAATCATCCTAAAAATTCTTTTTTGCTCTGACCATTTGAGGTTAGTTTGAAAACCTACCATATTTAGTAATTTCCCTTCTAAATCTTCTTTCCTTAGTTGAACAACTGCATGAGGTCGCTTTTTCAATCTATTTTCCCTATCAAATAAATCTCCCCATTTTGGATTCCACAACCCAATAGATTTCAAGGGTCCATATCTCATTGTATCAATTCCTCTTCTAGCAATTTCTTCAATGGGTAAGCAAGCTTCAAAGAAGTTAGCCGATTCTTTTTCAAAGTCTTTTAAATTTGCTTGTTCTCCTCCTAATAGTTGATTTCTGAAATTGATGTAATCATCTTTACTCAAAGGACAATTAAGATATGCAGGATCACCTTTATCGTATCTACTAGCTTTAAATACGATCTCTCGATCAATAGTATCTCCATAGATAATAGGACTAGCGGCATCAAAAAAATGACACGCATCAAAACCTGTAAATGCTTGAATTTTATAGGACAACTCATCAGCAGTTAATGGACCAGTTGCCAGGATAGTTATATTTTCTTCAGTTGGGAGATCCAGTTGTTCAAATCTCTTAATTTCAATTAAAGGATGATTAGATAAAGCATCAGTCAAAGCGATGCTAAATTTAGATCTATCAACTGCTAAAGCACCTCCAGCTGGTACAGCAAATTTGTCTGCTGTTTGAACTATCAATGATTTAAATTTTCGAAGTTCTTTTTGTAATAAACCTGCAGCCCTATCAGGACTTAATGCTCCAAAACTATTGCTACAAACCAATTCTCCAAATTCACCAGTATGATGAGCTGGAGTTGATTTGATAGGCCTCATTTCAACTAATTTGACTGGTATGCCAAAGTTCGCAACTTGCCAAGCAGCTTCAGAACCAGCGAGACCAGCACCTATAACTATTACTTTTTTATCTAACAAATTAGATTAATCCTTGCCTAAAAAGTCCCTATTGAATTGCTCTCTTGCTGGTTTTTGTATATTGAATATAACCCAAGCTAAAGCAGCAACAATGGGGGCAAAAACTACAATTGTTCTGAGCATTTTTAAATCATGTAAATTATTAGATTATTTTAACTTTTAACCGTAAATTTAGAGAGAAATTTTAATTTTTTATTTCATAAGTTAAGAATTGTTTTTCTATTGTTCAACTTGAGATAAAAAGTTGTTTTTTTTACCTTAAAAAGGGATAATTTCATATGTACTCGATTTTACAAAATGGGTCGCTAGCTCAGCGGTAGAGCATCCGGCTTTTAACCGGCTGGTCCTGAGTTCGAATCTCAGGCGACCCACTGTTAAATTTGAGTTCATCTTCTTAAGAGTAAAAGACAATAGATTCAAAACTTAAATAAACATACCTTCTTAATCATGTAACTTTAAATCATTAAAGGTTCTGTCTTAAATTTCAGGAAAATTCGTGTCTAAATAAATACAGGATTATCATCAGTGAGCTCAAAACACAACCTATTTTAAAATCTCATTAAGTTGTTGAGAAAACTATTTAATTTTATTTAAAACTTGAATTAACTTGATATGAATTCACTGCAATTTCTTCTATCAATGCTTACTGGACAAAGGGTTAAATTGCTAATTAATACATTTTTGTAGCAATACTGTAAAAATAAAGAATTATTTGTATTAAATAATAAATTTTCGCAAAAAAACTAAAAATTACTTTACAAAGCTTCATAATACCTGTTACAATACTTTATATACATTATTTATTTCAATCATGACACCTGAAGCAGAACGTTTTAACGGTTGGGCAGCAATGTTAGGTTTCGTTGCGGCAGTTGGCGCATATGTAACTACTGGACAAATCATCCCTGGCTGGTTTTAAATTCATAACAGAATTTAAACTATTTATAAGTATCAATAATTTGGTGCTAATCAATAGATATTTAATATATCTAGTTTTTCCTCAAATATCTTTGAATTTAGGTGTGAAACTCAAATTCAATGATTTTTGAGGTTATTTTTTTGAAAATTCAAATTATTAAAGATTTAGTCACATACCAAAAAACAATTGGCTAACAAGAGTCGAAAAAATCGAGTAAACTCTTAAGATAATAGATTTATGGTAGTAACAAAAATTCCTGTTTATTTGGCGATTTATTAAAACGCTTACTTTAAAAACTACTAACAAAATTTTTCATAGATGAGATAATTTATACCTTCTTTTTATCTATATTATCTAAGCAGGTAGAACATAATAAGTGACCTTTTTTAGTCCAAAATGTTTTTGTTGATCTTTCTATATCCTTTCTACATATTAAACATTTAAAAATTGGAACCATTTAATTATAAATTTATAAAATAGTTTTTTCTATAAATATTAATAGTTTAATTAAATTATATTAAGACTAAAATTTAAAGCAATGCAAATGAATTAAAAGTTTCATTTTTATATAATTTCTAAGTTTTAAATTAATCTAAAAAAAAGATCTGCTATAAAGCAGATCTTTCTTTATGTGCAGTTTTTTCTAATCTAGGTTATTAGAAAGAGAATGATGTCTTAACTGCTATTCCTGTTTCATCATCACCAGTATTTTCCTGGATAAATACACCTGGTGTAATAGTCATGGCATCATTTACTGGATAAGAGTAAGACGCTTCATATATAAGAGTCTCAGTTTGAGAGCTACTAAATAGATCAGTAGTTGCAGCGGCAACGTTTACAGAACCAGGGCCAACTTCTGGGAAAGTTAGACCAACGAAGTATCCATTACTATCAGTTCCGCCTGTTTCTTTAGTTTCGTAACCAACACTTAAACTTGCTAAATCAAAAGTGTAGTAACCGTTAAGACCCCAGTATGTTGTCTCAGCACTTGCTCCACCATCATCAGATACATATGCAAGAGCTACTCCGTAATTGTCTGCACTATAAGCAGCTTCAACACCGTAGACGTCCTGATCAGCACCAACGAGTTCAGTTTGTGGAGATGCTATTCCACCAGCTAGTGAAAATCCTGAATCAAAAGTATAACCTATAGATGCGGCAACACGACTAGAAGGTCCACCTACACCTAGAGAATTACCAGTTCCACAGTCGTCTGGTGTTGCATCAGTGAATGCACTATAAACACAAGCTCCAGTGAATGTAGCACTAACGTCAGTTGAATCACCAACTACAACTGTAGCTCCACCAACAGGGAATGTATAAGTTACACCATCAACTTTTAATTCAGTTCCAGAATCGAATCCCATTACTGAACCCATAGGTGAGAGTGATGAAATACCACTGTCAATAGCTACGTCAAGTGAATCTTCACCTGTGAAACTTGTTGATAAACCAATGTTAAATTGGTAGTCAAATGTTGTTTTTTCGCTAGTTGTATCACCGTCAATAGAACCTATAACAGTGTCAACGCTAAATGATGCAGTAGTTGTTTCTGAGAAACCAATATCAGAGCTACCGCTATCAACTAAACCTTCTCCGCCAGCAAGTAAAGAATTTTGTTGTGGTTCATCATCCACAAAAGCATTAGCGAGGTCAATATGCTCTATATTAGAGTACTTTGAAATATCATTTAAGTCTGCCTCGCCTGCAAACGTAGTAAATGGAGATAGTAGACCAATCGTTGCTGGTGCTACTAACAAGCTTTTGAAAAGCTTCATAAAAATTCCTCACACAATTAAGGTATTTTAAAATTAATCTATTTGCCTAAAATTTACAACCTCCAGTAGACAAAATTCGAGCCGGCTATTACTAAATCACTATCTTCACGTTGAAATCATTTCTCCTAGAAGTTTATTTGTTTTTATAATTTCAATTGCAGGTTCCAAAAGTTCCTTATATTCTTTCCATATCCCTATAGAAGAAGAATAAAATTTCTTTCTTATTTGAGCGCTACTTGCGGTGCGTACATTTCTTTTATTTTGATGGGGCGAAAGATATTTTTCGTCCCAATCCCAATCCAGCCATTTCAATATACCAGTTATAACATTATTGGGATTTTCAATTAAGTCCTCATAATAATAATCATAAATACTTTCACCATAATTAATTTTATATTCCTCCATAGTTTCAAAATAGTGTAAATATAAACTAGAAATATCAGGCAAAGAGAAAGAGAAAGACTGATTTAAAAAGTTTGCTCTGTATATGGATAAAATATTATCAAGAGGGTTTCTTGTACAATTTATTATTTTTGCTTTAGGGAAAAAATTATAAATAATTGGGCAGTACATATAATTAAACAAACTTTTGTCGGTGTAGATAATAGAGGATTTAAATTGATTAACAACTTTTTTTTCGTACAAGTCATAAACATCCTCAAAATCTTTAGCTTCCTTGATGGATTCCTCTAAAAAGTTAACCTCACCCATATCAGTTACATCAGAATTTAAACTCAATATGTTTTCCAGTAAAGTACTCCCGGACCTTGGCATGCCAACAATAAAAACATAATTTGAAGAATTCTTGTAATATTCATTATTTAAATTTTTAATTTTTAGTGTTCTATAAAATTCAGTATGTTTTATCTTCAGACTTAAGTCAGATTTCTTATATTTCAGGCTTTCGTCGTTGGCTATCTTAAGATATTCTGCACTTTCTTTAAATTTTCCTTCTTTATGTAGCAAATTTGAGATTGCAAAAGCTGCGTAGATTTTTGAGTATGGATTGAGATTGTCTAGTTTTATGTTTAATAAAAAATTTAATTCATTTTTATGATTCTTAAAATCATAAATCCCAGATAATTCATAAAAACTATTAAAGTCAAATTTATTCCTCGAAATAATAAATAAATTAGTCTCAATAGCAAGTTCAAGCTGTCCTGAATTTCTATAGAAACTTGCTAAATTCTTATAAAAAGGTATGAAATGAGGGGATAGTTCTATTCCCTTTTTAAGTATTCGTATGCTTTTACTTAATTGATTCTTATCGTTATAAATTATACTCAAATTTAAATACGCCAATTCTAATCCTGGATATTTTTTGATTAATTTTAAAAGAAGAATTTCAGCTTCCTCGTACTTCCTTTTTTTTAAGAATGCCTTAGCCAGGAGAATATTTATTCTTATTTCTTTGTTATTATCCTTCTTAATTCTATTATCATTTAGATCATTTAAGATATATAAAGCTTCATCAAAATTTGATTTATTGATATAGATCTCAGATTTTAAAAGTTTATAAATATCATTATTTATCGATAATTTAATAGCTTTGTCTATATAAACTAATGCATAATCAAAGTTTCTCAAGGCAAAATACAAAAGAGAGAAATTATAGAGTAAATCTCCATGATTAGGATCAATTTTTATTGCATTTAGGAGTACTCTTTCTGCATCTTTGAATTTATTCTCAAATTTTAAAATTTCGGCTAACAAAATATATGAATTAATTGATGATGGAAATTTATTAATTAAATTAAAAAATACTTTTTTTGCCAACTTGAAATTTTTTAAATCTCTACAAAACAAACCATAGGCATACAGTAAATCAAAAGAATTATTGTTTGTTTTTAATAACGCTTGAAATATCTGATTTGCCTCTAAGGAATTTCCTGCCTTTTGTTTTATTTTCGCTTCTTCAATTTTTTTCAATAAATCAATCTTTTTCAATATATTTAATTTATTTTCTCTTCATTATAGTTTCTGAAAGTATTAAACAAAAAAATTAATTAATTTTAAAAATTTTCTCAAAAAAAAGATCTGCTATAAAGCAGATCTTTCTTTATGTGCAGTTTTTTCTAATCTAGGTTATTAGAAAGAGAATGATGTCTTAACTGCTATTCCTGTTTCATCATCACCAGTATTTTCCTGGATAAATACACCTGGTGTAATAGTCATGGCATCATTTACTGGATAAGAGTAAGACGCTTCATATATAAGAGTCTCAGTTTGAGAGCTACTAAATAGATCAGTAGTTGCAGCGGCAACGTTTACAGAACCAGGGCCAACTTCTGGGAAAGTTAGACCAACGAAGTATCCATTACTATCAGTTCCGCCTGTTTCTTTAGTTTCGTAACCAACACTTAAACTTGCTAAATCAAAAGTGTAGTAACCGTTAAGACCCCAGTATGTTGTCTCAGCACTTGCTCCACCATCATCAGATACATATGCAAGAGCTACTCCGTAATTGTCTGCACTATAAGCAGCTTCAACACCGTAGACGTCCTGATCAGCACCAACGAGTTCAGTTTGTGGAGATGCTATTCCACCAGCTAGTGAAAATCCTGAATCAAAAGTATAACCTATAGATGCGGCAACACGACTAGAAGGTCCACCTACACCTAGAGAATTACCAGTTCCACAGTCGTCTGGTGTTGCATCAGTGAATGCACTATAAACACAAGCTCCAGTGAATGTAGCACTAACGTCAGTTGAATCACCAACTACAACTGTAGCTCCACCAACAGGGAATGTATAAGTTACACCATCAACTTTTAATTCAGTTCCAGAATCGAATCCCATTACTGAACCCATAGGTGAGAGTGATGAAATACCACTGTCAATAGCTACGTCAAGTGAATCTTCACCTGTGAAACTTGTTGATAAACCAATGTTAAATTGGTAGTCAAATGTTGTTTTTTCGCTAGTTGTATCACCGTCAATAGAACCTATAACAGTGTCAACGCTAAATGATGCAGTAGTTGTTTCTGAGAAACTGCCAGCTTCGAAGTTGTTTAATCTAGCTTCTAGACCGTCTACACGGCTATTAGTAACTGCAATTTCTTCTGCAGCATTGAAGTCATTAATAGTGACTTCGTTCGCAGTCGCTGCGATAGGCGCAAGTAGGCCTAATGACGCAGGAGCTACAAGCAAGCTCTTGAAAAGCTTCATAAATTTCCTCACACGAAATTTAAAGTACACCTCAAGATAGTGTATTTAGGCATACAAAATCAAGTATCAAAGACTACTTTTTTGAATATTTTGTGCCACTTTTTTAACTTATACAGTAGTTGTATACATATATTTTACTCAAAATACTTAATTTTACGTAAATTATTGATTATGGGATTTATATTTTTTTGGAAATTTTGAAAGAAACTTTTTCCGTTTTGTATTTTTTCTTCTTTTTATTATCAACAGCATCTACATACCATCCAGAAGCTAACCTAGTGTCAATTTCCTCGTAACTTTCTTTTTGGTTTATTTTATTTAGGGATTTTTTTTTGTAATCCATAAACTCTAGTAAATTTATACTTATGATAAAAAAAATATAGCATTTAAATACAATTTAAGCAGTAAATTAATTTGGTTAAAATTTTAGCAGGATTTTGAAAATTATTTTCTTATGGGTTTTACTTTCCTGAAATCTGTAGAAAAAAGAAAAAAAGCTTTTATTTGCCTCAACAGAAAAAATATTTAGTTATATTTTTTTTAAATTTACACCTGAGGAGCACAAGGTCAAATGACTCACCTTAATCTTGTAGTAAATTCTCTACCTAGAGATTTATTAGAATTCGTTTTTTTTCTTGCAGTTGGTTTCACAGCGGGGTCTGTAGGAATTATTTAAAAATACTGAACTAACCCAAAAATTTTCTTTCATAATTTAACTATGGAGATAAGAAGTTTTTTAAACTTATTAAGAGCTATAAATTATCAAACTTTTCTTTTAATAATTTTTCAAGTTTAATATTCAAAGACAAACCATCGACTCAACAGGAAAATCTAATTTTAATCTGCCCTTCAGTTTTATTAATTCCACTACTGTAATTAAACCTAGAATTTCCTTACTTTGCCCTTTAAGCAACCTTGAGACACAATTAACTGTTCCTCCTGTAGCTAACAAGTCATCTACGATTACAAAAGAATTAAATTTTTTCAGAGCACTACTTTGTATTGAAAGAGAATTTTTTCCATATTCCAAATCATATTCTCTTGTTAATACATATCCTGGTAATTTTCCCGGTTTTCGTGCAACGACCATGGGTTTAGATGATTCTAGAGCAACTGCAGAACCAAAAATAAATCCCCTCGCATCTATGGAAATTATTGCTTCAGCATTTTTTAAGATTTGATTTGAAGACATTCTTAAAATTAAATCATGAAAAATATCTGGATATTGAAGAATTTCGAGAACGTCCTTAAAATTAATTCCTTTTTTTGGGAAATCTTTATACGTGAGAATCAAATCTTCTAATTTTTTCATACTTAAAATTACCCAAAGCAATTCAGATGGATATCCCTATGGAATTCGATTTATATTATAAATATGACGTAATTTATAAAAATTTCAAAGCCAACTCATAAGAAATTTCTTGGTTTGGATAAACTAATTTATGAAATTAATAAATCTTTTTTAATACTAAAAAAATAGTGACCAAAATCTTTTTGTGGTATTAAAGTTGATTTTTTAAAATTTATAAATCTAGTCTTTTAAAGGTAAATTTATAAACAAAGATCTTAATAAATTTAGTGGCGCATTTTTATATCGCGTGTGCTTTAGAAGCATACCTTTTTACAAGAGAGACTGGTTGCAATAAAAGACTTTCTTACTTTTATTACAATAAATAAAGCGAGTGAAAGCGACATAACATTAATAGAGTTGATGCCTTTGGAATGTAGTAAAATTGAAACTCGAGTACACCTTGTCAACTTTAGATCTGTTGGGCCAATTTTATTTATTTACTAATCTCAAGGCTTAAAGCCTTTTTGTTGTTCCAAAACGCCAGATAACATTAACTTAAAGTTACTAGAATCGAGATTACTTTCTCTATAAATTACTTTTCCTAGTCCAGTTTGAAAGCTTAAGTCTTTATTTAAATTGCACTCCAACCCGACAATAGGTTTAAAAAAATAGAGTGTCACCGCATCAACACCCCCTCCCACACCAGAACCAATCAGAATTTCGCCATGGAATCGCAAGTTCTTCCAACTCGGGCAAGAATGCCTACCCCCCTCAAGTCCCTTTGAGTTGCCACCAATCTCATCTCATTCGGAAAATTTTACCTCCCAAAAGTTCATATCGCGTTAAGAGTCTCCCTTATGTTGAGCCTCAAAATACCATTGGTGTGATGGGCGAAAGCGCCAAGGACTAAACTCCTCTTAAGCTTTGTAAAGTTTCACTGTAGACTTGAGGAATACGGACTTAAATAAGTATTATATTTTAAACCAAACTTTCAACCGAGAAAACTAAATTTGATGTTCTAAATTTATCTGGTTTTGCAGATACTTCAGAAATTCCCCCAATGAAACAATTCCATATAATATTTGTCATCACATTTAATCCCATTAATTGACTCTTCTTCTAAATTTTTTGATATCTATTAAGTAGGAGTATTATTGAAGAAAAATAATTTATCAAAATTTGTGAGATTTTATGAAATGAAGTTTGCATTTTATTTTTTCATAATTGCTCAATTTTTAAACTTTCTGGGAGTATTTGCCGAAAAAATTACAAAAGATTCTCCTGAATTTAATCCAATTAAGTGGGAAAAGGTACGCGAAAATGCGGAAAAACCTTTTAAAAGGATTATTTGGAAATCGTATAAGGACGATAAAAGCTTTTTTGAGAAAACAAATTTAAAAAATAAATCAAAAAAGAATGAAGAATTAAAGGAAGAGATAAGAGAAGTAGGTCAAGGGAGCGAAATCAAAGATGCAATAAAAGCAGAAGGGCAAAGTAAAAATTTAGGTTCAAGTAAAAAGTCTTTTGAAGAGATTGGAATTGGTTTATCAGAAAAAGGAATTTATTTTGATTTTTTTAAAAATATTTCAGCAAAAAATAAATTTGGTTTAAGAGTAAATTATCTATCTGAAGATTTCTTTACTCATAATAATATTTATTATGAAGGGAGAAATTTAAATGCCGAATATCTTGGCGTTGGGATGTTATTTCAGCGTTTTTTATTCTCCCAAGAATCAAGATCTAATATTTATTTCCAAGCTAATGCAGACATTTCTTCTTTTAAACTTTCAAGCAATATTGATTTAACAAAAGAAACCTATACCTATAACAATCTTCAAATAACTTGTAGTGCCTGTGGAATTTTAACCATTCAAACTGATCCAGATAAAGTTCACATTATTCCTACTATTAGTCTTGGATATCAATATAAAAACACACCTAATTTTAAAACAAATTTATCTGTGGGTATGCAATATATAGATCCAGGATCATTGGAAAATTTCACAAATACCAAATACAACCTTCCCTCTTATGTACAAACAAGAGTAGATGACTGGGTTCAGGAAACTCAGAATAAAATTGATAAGTATTCAGAATTTCAACCATCCATAAATATTGGTTTTAGCTATTCGTTCTAAAATTTTTAAATTACTAATAAAGTTAATAAAAAAGTTTAATGCTTGAAATTTCTTTATTAAATTAAAGCTCTTGTATTGACTTTGTTTTATCTTTAAAGTTAGTAAATAGTAATTGAAGGTAAGAAACTTTTCTTAGTTTTATATTACCTTGTAGAGACATACCAACTTTTAAATCCAATTTTTTTCCTCTTTTTAATTTTAGTTTTTGACTATTAAGTTCAATCCTCGCTGGATAAACAAATTGATTCCTTTGTTCGCTTGGATCAGGCTCTAAAGCATCTGTGCCAATGCTAGTTATAGTTCCTACTATTACACCAAAATCTGTTGATGGATATGAATCAATACTAATTTCTACATCCATTCCCTCTTTTACAAATCCGATATCAGAGCTTGGGATTTCTAAATATGCAATTAAATCTCCCATGGGAACAATTTTTACAATAGTTTCTGACATCTGGGAAGAATATCCTGATACGATTGGTTTCAAATCGAAAATATAACCATCAACTGGCGAATTAATACTTTTTTTCCCTAAATTAAGATTATTTTCTTCTAATTCTCCTTTCAATTCATTTAAAGACTTTTTTAACTCTTGCATTTGTACTTCTTGAGATTTACTTTTAGTAGCCCAATCCATTTCATATTGAAGTAAGTCTGATTTTAGAGATTTCAATTTTGTCTTTTGATCGAGAAAGTTTAATTCAGATACTGCACCTTTATTTAGTAGGATTTGATATCTATCACTAATATTCTTATAAATATCAATTTGATCTTTAAGAATTTTTTTATTCTCGTAGTATATTTCTTGAGTTTTTAATATTTGAGAATTTAATGACTCAATTTGTTGTTTTTTTAATTTTATTGAATTTTCTAAGGTAGTAGATAAATTGGAATTCGTATCACTTTCAATTCTCATTAAAACTTGATTTTTATCTACAAGATCACCTTCTTTAATTTCTATTTTTTCAATAACACCTGACATGGGCATTTTAATTTCTTTTACTTTTCCAGTTGGAATAATTTTTCCAGGTACGATTATTATTTCATCTGTTTTTCCTATGGCTAGC
The DNA here is from genome assembly GCA_902591865.1 of uncultured Prochlorococcus sp. GTDB lineage: Bacteria > Cyanobacteriota > Cyanobacteriia > PCC-6307 > Cyanobiaceae > Prochlorococcus_A. The sequence continues at coordinate 2,975 of CACJCK010000005.1, read as the reverse complement.
CATGCGATTCCAAGAAAACTTGTTAAGACAATTATTGAGCTAGCAACTTTAAGTAATCTTTGATCACTATTTATAAAAATATCTATATCTTTATCTAAATCTGTTCCTTCAGTTGAATAAAAAGAATCAAATTTATCTTTTAAATTTTTAAAAAATTTATTCAATTATTTTTCCTCATTATTTAAAAGTGAAAAATACACTGATTTGTTTTTAAGCAGTAATCCGTGATCTCCTTGTTCAGACAAATAACCTTTTTCAAAAACAAGAATTTTATCTGCATTAATAACGTTAGATAATCTATGGGTAATCATTATTATTGTTGAATCTTTAAAATTCTTTAATAGATTTTCAACAAATAGTTTTTCAGTTTCTATATCTAAAGCGCTTGTTGCTTCATCTAAAATAATGATTTTTGGTTTTTTTAATAATGCTCTTACTAATGCAATTCTCTGACGTTGTCCCCCACTTAATGTACTTCCTTTCTCAGAAATCATTGTATTGTATCCCAGAGGAAGTTCCATAATGAATTCATGGGCACAACATATTTTTGATGCCTCTACTATCTCTTTATCTGAAAAACCTTCATCACCAAAACTTATATTATCTCTTATTGTTCCAGCAAAAAGTAGAGGATCTTGAGAAACAATTCCTAATTGTCTCCTAATTGAACTTATCTCTACCTTTTGGACATCGTATTTATCAATTAAAACTGACCCCTCGTTTGGGACATAAAGCCTAGAAATTAATTTACAAAATGTACTTTTACCACTTCCACTTTTACCTACAATTCCAACAAAAGAATTTTTATCAATTTTACAGTTAATCTTATTCAAAGTTTTTTTGGATTCTCCAATAAATTTAAAAGATACATTATCAAATAAAATATCTCCCTCAACAATTGGTAATTGAATTTTTCCTAAATCTTTTGATTCATTCTCTTTAGGAGTATTAACAATATCTCCCAATCTTTCAAAACTTATTTTTATTTCCTGGTATTGCTGCCATATGGTGCTCAACCTTAAAATTGGTTGTGTTACATATCCAGAAATAATCCTAAATGCAATTAACTGACCAAGAGTAAATTCTCCATTTAATACCATAATTGCCCCATACCATAAAACTATTAATTGAGAAATTTCTTGCAGAGATTGAGTGAGTTGATTTAGTGAAACTGCTGTAATTGTTTTTTGGTAAGTACTCTTTATGAATTTTGAATAGTATTTCAGCCATTTCCATCTACTTGAGGTTTCTGCATTTTGTGTTTTTACTGTTTGTATACCAGAAAGCACTTCTACTAAATAACTTTGAGTATTTGCATTATCAATAGCTGCTTTACGATATTGCTTTTTAAAAAGTGGAGATCCATAGTAAGTAATCAAAATCTGTATCGGTATAACACTTAAAGCTATTAATGTAAGTTTGCCACTGTATAAAAATAGTACGAAAATATAAACTAAAGAAAATAATGCATCTAAAAAAGTATTAATCCCTTGACTTGTCAAAAAGTTCCTAATTTTTTCAAGTTCTCCTACCCTATTAGATAATTCACCTATAGATCTTTTGTCATAATATTCAAGTGGTAATCTAAATAAATGATCAATTATTTTAATTCCTAATTTTTGATCAATCCTATTAGTAGTTGCAGAAAGGATAAAAGACTTTATGCTTGATAATACTGCTTTAGTAACTGTAATTACTAATAGTGCGAATCCTAAAACTTGAAGTGTATCTAAACTTCTTTGCGATATAACCTTATCAATTATCACTTGAATTAATAATGGATTCGACAGTACAAATAATTGGACAACTAATCCCGAAAGTAAAATTTGGAATAAAGTATTTTTATATTCTTTTAAAATTGGAATAAACCAATTTATTGAAAATTTGTTTTCCTGAGTTAAACGATTTTTTGAAATATTAATGATATTAATTTTTCCTTCATATATTTTTTCTAAATCATTCTTATACAAAGTAATCAATCCATCCGGAGGGTATATTAAACAAAGTTTTTCTCTGTCTGCCTTAACTACCAAAGCTAAATCATTTTTATAAATTATTAATGAGGGAGTTTTTACATTAAGTACTTGCGATATAGAAAGTTCTCCATAAGACACTTCTAAACCTAATCCATAAGCAATTTCAGCATAATTTATAAAAGCATATTTCTTTTTATTTTTATCAAGAAACTCTAAATAGTTACTTATTGGATCAACTCGATAATTAATATCAATTAACTTGCTTAAAATCCTAAAACATTCAAGAACATTTTCTTTCTTATTTAAAACATTTTTTCTTATTTTTATATCTTCATAATCCATTTCTTTTTTTGATTCATATATAGATTCTTTAACCACAGGAGAATTTTTATCTACTTTAAGAAATTTTTTTTTATTAATTTTAAATTTCTTGAATTTATTATCAATAATTACTAATTTTTTTAGTTCTGAAAACTCAAAACTTAATATCTTCTCGAAATTTATCTTTTCAAGGTAATCAAAATGATTCGATTTTGAAATTGAATAAATTTCAAAATTTTTTGAATCAATATTTTTATTCTGGATATCATTCAAAATCTTCTCATCAACAAGCCTTACATTTTCTGTAAAATCATTAAGAAGTTGTTCTTTATCTAAATTATTATTAAATTCTTCTTTTAATAATTTATTTAAAATAAAAATCTTCTCATTTTTAAAGATTTGATTATCAATCCATTTACGAAATTCATTATTTTCTTTTAATAAACTTAAAAATTTATCCTTTTCAATAGATATTAACTGCAAGTCATTTGCTGCTACATAATAAAAAAAATTTTTAAATTCATAAATCAGTTCAGGAATAAATAACAAATCATTCTTAAGATATTTGTATATAGTGGTATTTTTTCTAGAATCTTTTTTTATTTGCCTAATGCTTCCAGATAAAATTATTGAAACTTTATTAATTGTGATTTCTGGGTTAAATATTTCTTCACCTAC